>JAGVTF010000002.1 GCA_019136955.1 Verrucomicrobiota bacterium | reverse complement strand
TCTGGCGTTCGGATTCCTCGCCCGGGGAGCGCATCAGCAGTTGGCCGCGCTCTTTGCTCAGGAACGCCCCGTGCGAAAAAATATGGAGCAGGTGATGGCTCATCGTTCAGCAGGTTTTACTCCGGATATTTCCAGACTCTTCGGAAGTTCTCCCGGATATTCTCTATTTTAGCAAGAGGCAAGACTCCCGGTACTCTATCCAATACGAAATAACCGCTACTCCAAACGCTCTTTAGAATGTATTTGCCCGGTTGCACGACGATATCTCCATGCTCGTAATCGCAGAGGAGTTCTATGAGGCAGCCAGCCTGGAAGAAATCAATGACGGGGCAATTTTTGGCTTTGAGTTTCTCTTCTTCCACTTTGCGGGATTGCCAGGCGTAGATGGGCCAAACGGCCGGTTTCTCAATCCCTTTCTTATCCTTTTCCAGATAGACATAGTAGCCCTGATGGTATTTGGCCGTCTTGTATTGGCCTCGGAAGCCTTTGATCCTTTTCTCTTTGGCCACGTTGACATATTCGCTCTTATCCCCCTTCTGTGCCTTGGCGCGGACTTTGAGGACTCGGGCATTGTTCTTGGGATGGCGGAAGTTTTCGCACCATGCGGCCCAGCTCTCCTTGTCGAACTCTTGCTCTTTGAGTGCTTTGGCCAGAGCTTTCCTAAGGACCGTATCCAGGATGTTTTCTGCCTCTCTTTTGGCCTTGTTTTGATCAAACTTATTCAAGTTGACTCCGAGCTCAGAAATTTTGAGACGGATAACGACGGTTTCCTGAAGCTGGCCCGATTCATCGGCAAGAAAGCGGGTGCCGTAGAAGGTCTCCTGCAGAGGGGACTTGGGGAGGACGCAGTTGAACGGGACGACCTCTTGCAGGCATTTTTTGAAATACTCCCGATCAATGCCCGGAGGCAAATTGTAGTTTTTCTTGAGCTTGGGGTTGCGAGCCCACTCCGGGATGAAGGAGAGGACCATGGCATCAAGCGCATGGTGTTTGCTGTTGCTGCGTACCTTCTTCATCATTTTTTCCGGGTTAAGGGTATCGGCCCTGTCCGCCAGGAGGGAATTGAGTTTGGCGATGGCGCGCACTCTTGCCGTGAGGGCACCGTTGATCACCTGGACAAGTTTTTGTTTGCCGGCCTCGCCGGGCTGCCAGCCGCAACGAAGGGCGGTCACATCGCGGGCCAGCCGGGCGATGTAGGCGGTCTCGGCCAGCGTATCCCATTTTTCATCTTGTTTGAGGGCGTCTTCGGCTGTAAGGAGTATCTTCTTCTTTTTGGAGAGACCCTTCATGTCGTCGACCTGCTTGCAATACTCACTGAAGGTTCCCTTCTGGGTCAGCCACTCATAGGGGGTGCGTTCACCCTTTTCCTCGTTGGTAGCTCTGCGGGTAACGACGGTATTGCAGCGATTATCTGAGCCGCCTCTGGCTCTGGGGACGATGTGCTCGATCTCCAGGTTAGCGATTTCGGAGAGTGAAAGCGTTTCGCCCGTGTAGGGGCATATGAAGCTTTGCTCACGCAGCAGGCGCATTTTGCGAATATTGCCGCCGCCGCTGATTTCATTTTCCTTAGCCTGTTGGCGCGTATCTTCCCAGGCCTTTCTGTTTTTTTGCTGAATCTGCATCAGCTTCTCTTTGGCCTCTTTGCCCATGAAGTCTTCACGGATGAACTCGATAGCGACCTGATCGGGTTTGCCATAGGTTTTGATCATCCTCCGCAACTGGTCGTCGAATAGCTGGACGCGGTGAGCCACCAGGATGTTGCGCTGAGCCCCGATGAGTTTCCTGATCTTTTCATCAAGCTTCTCCTCATGGGGGGTGGTTTGACTCCAATCACCCGAGAGCGGCAGGGCCGGAATGTAGATATTTTCCCACGGTCCTTTGATCAGCTTGAGAAACTTTAGGTCCTCTTTTCGTAGTTTTTCGAAAGGGGTGCCTGCTTGAGCGCAGAGCTCAACATGTTTTTCGTAAAAATCTTCGCCCGATTCGCCTGAGAGAACGAGTTCCCGGATGAGGCGTGCCGCTGGGCGACTGTAGCGAGAACGCCCTTTGGCGGAAGGAGCCTCCACCAGGAGGCAGCCTGGAAGTGGACGGTTCTCCTCAGTGCCGATGGGCGGTCTCTGCTGCTCCGGTTCCTCTTGTTCGCCCAGTTTTAAGAGAGCCGGTTGGTAATAAGTTGCAGGGAGAGGCACAGTTGCAGGGAGCCTGCCGACTCGCTTGGTGAGCCAGTTCTTCCACATTGTTTTGGTTAGACTGTAGGATTTGGCAATTTTGATGATCGCCCCTTTGGTGCCCTCTTTTTTGCGTATTTGGTCGGCCTTTTTCCGAGCTTCTTCCAGGAGCTCCCTGATCTCTTGAGGGGTGAGCGAAGACTCTTTCAGAATCTGGCCCGCTTCATCGGTTCGGTAAAAGCGCATATTTTTGAGCTTCATGAGGAAGGTGGCCTCATAGATGGCGATATCGGCAGAGCGGGCCACGTTGAAGCGTGGGATGAGTGCGCAATCGGCGGGTGAGCGATTGTCAAAGCGGGGTATCTTCTGGCCCAGGAGGCTCTTCCAATCCTCTATGCTTCCCTCCTTGATTCCGTGCTTCTTCCTTTTGTCGGGGAAGTAGGAGGCGTAGGGGAGGCCAGAGGGTCCATGGATCAGGTAGAGGGCGCGGCCTTCGAGTGCCGGAAACTGTTTTGCGGCTGCTTCGAGCAGGGCAGTGAGTTCCTTTTCCACCAACGCTCTGGGGATAACCTCGTTGCGGGCCCCTTTGGCATGGTGGTTGATTCGGTTTGTGATTTTATCGGTTCTAGGGTCCCATAGCCCCATCTGGCAGGCTGTGTAGTAGCACGGGTATTGGAAATCGGGGTTGGGGCCGACGGTTTCCTTGAGTTTGATTTCGTATTCGTGCGCTCTTTTGGCGGTATCGGAGTCACTCTCGTCATTGTCACGCTGCGAAGCCTTTGACTTCCAGGGGACGTCGCTATCAAAGCCGCGCCGCTGGATGGCCGAGTGGAGAGCCTTGTATAGCTGCCAGGGCTCAAGCTCTTCTCCCCTCAAGAGGAGAATGCGAAGCAGGGCGGAATTGTAAACGGTTTCATCGCCCGGCTCGGGGAACTCCCTTTCCAGGCGGGGGTCACCCTTCTGACCCTCGGAGCGTCCTTCAAGGACCGGAATGCCGATTTGCCGGCAGACCTCTTTGAGGAACTTCTCTCGCGCCTGGTGGGCCTTGCGTGTTCGATAAGCACGGATTATTTTGCGAAGTTCATCGCGTTTACCGTGGTCTGCCTCCAGTTTGAAGGACTGGGCCTCCAACATGGTATAACCTCTGCGGACGGCTATCCCCAGGGAGCCTGTCCCTACATCAAAAGCGAAGACGAGCTGCTCTTCCATCATATCCTCCGTATTTAGAATTACTTTATACTGGAGGAGTTTAGCATTTTAGCCAAAAGGAAGACAACTCTAATATGCAGTGAATATTAGCCGCTGTCGGGCGGCGTGCCGGGGGTGGCGGATTGGCGGCGGGGGAGGTTGCGGAGCTCCGAGAGGAAGAGACCGCAGAGGGCCAGAGCGGTGCCCAGAATCGCCAGCAGGGTGATGCGCTCGGACAAGATCAGGGCGGCAGCGATGACGGTCACCACGGGCCCCAGGTAGATATAGGCGCTGGAGCGGATCGTGCCGAGGACTTTGATCGCCCAGTTCCAACTGGCAAAACAGAAGGCCGAGGCTCCCAGACCAAGAAAGAGGATGTTGAAGAGGTCCCGCGGCTGGCCCAGGCGCGCAAAATCCCATTGAACATCGATGAAAAAGAGGGTCGGCAACAGGAAGAGCAGCCCATAGAAGAAGCTGCGGCGCGTTACCTGCAGAGTGTTATAGTGGTACCGCGCCACTTTGCGGACCAGTACCGAGTAGAACCCCCAGACGATCCCGCCCAGAATCGCCAGCAGGTCGCCGCGCGGATTGAGCTGCAGCGCGTGGGTGCCGTTGAAGTGGATCAGGAAGATGCCGGTGGTGGCCAGCAGAAAACCGGTGAAAAAGTGCAGAGTGAGCTTTTCATCCTTCAGGAAGAGGTGCGAGCAGATGGCGACCGAGAAAGGGGTCAGGGCGGTGATAACGCCGACATTGGAGGCGTAGGTGTAGAGCAGGGCGATGTTTTCCAGGAGGAAATAGAGGGTGATGCCGGTGAGGCCGATCCCCGCGAAGTAGAGTTCATGGCGGCGGTCTTTGATCTGCATCCGCCCGGGGCTCAACAGGTAGAGAGCGAAGAAACCGATCAGGAACCGCAGGAAAAGAATCTCGACAGGGGAGAAGCTTCTGAGCAGCACTTTCGTGGAGACAAAAGTCATCCCCCAAATCAGCATGGTCAACAGGGCGGCCAGGTGGCCGGCTATGATTCGGTTCTTCGGCAAATTATCGTCTTAGAGCTGCCAGGAGCCCGCGCTATCCGGCAAAGAGAGGAGTTTAGCGGATTGGAAGCGCAGGAGTCTATTGAAAAAGAGATAAAGGCTCCCCCTGCGCTCATGACGGCAGGGGGAGAGTGCATGGGAGGGGGCCGCGCCGGTTACTTCTTTTCTTCGTAGGCCCGGACGTAGTCAATCTCCATTCTTTGCGGGAGGCAATCGGGGTCGATTCCCTGGGAGGCTCCCCATGCGCCGCCCCAGGCGATGTTCATGATCAGGTAGAACTTTTCGCGGAAAGGCCAAGACTCGATGGTATCCTCTTTTTTGGTGTAGGTGTGGATTTTTTTGGCATCGACATAGAACTCGAGGCGGTCGGGGTACCACTCCACGGCGTAGAGGTGGAAGCCGCTCTGGGGGGTATCGAGCAGGATGGAGTTGTTTTGGCCTTCGGTCTTTTTGTTGACGAAGGTGTCGTAGGTATGGACGGTGGCGTGGACCCGTTTGGCGTCGTGGCCGACCATCTCCATGATGTCAATTTCGCCGCCCTTGGGCCAGCCGTACTTGCCGCGATCGGTCGGCAGCATCCAGAAAGCGGGCCAGATGCCTTTGCCGCCCGGCAGCTTGGCGCGAACCTCGATGCGGCCGTAGAGCCAATCGCCTTTGTTCTGGCTGATGACGCTGGCCGAGGTGTAATCCATTCCCTTGTAGGATTCTTTGTGTGTTTCGATGATCAGTTTGCCATCTTCCACCCGTGCGTTTTTGAGCCGCGACTCGGTGTAGTACTGTAGCTCTTTGTTGCGGATATAGCCGACCTCGTAGCCCCATTTATTGGTATCGGGCAGGCCGGTGTAGTCAAATTCATCGCTCCAGACGAGTTTCCACTTGGAATCAAGTTTGGGGATGGGCGCGTCTTGCGCCAGAGAGGTTAACGAGAACCCCAGAGCCAAAATTGCAGATAAAATGAATCTCATACGTCTTGGGAGAATAGCTGCTCTGGAGCGGGAAGTCCAGCAACATAAAGGGGAAAAAGGGAAAAATAAACACTCAGCCGCTTCACTGCAGAAGGGCTGAGTGTTTCAAGGCCGGGTGTCGGGTGCAGGGGCCTCTGCGACTAGTAACCTGGACTATTGCCCAGGTTATTGAGCATAAAAGAAGTTACCACACAAGCGATCGTGATGACCGCCACCAAGATGGCCAGAACCTGATCGATCATCTGGACCTTGCCGGTAGCGACGGCGCTTTTGACCGCCTGTCTTTTGGGTGCCGTCGGCGCTTTGGGGCCTGCGGTGCCGCTCATTTTGAGGGCCGTGCCGGCAGGTACTGCAGGTGCAGCGGGGGTGGCCGCTTTGGCTGCTGCGGGGGCTCCCGCGGCGGGCACTGCTGCCGAAGGTCTGCCTGGAGCGGCAGGCTTGGGCGGCAGGCTGATGCGGATGGTCTCCTTCTTGGCCTGGGGCGCCTTTGGCGGAATCGCAGGCTGTTCAGGTGCAGCGGGGGAGGGTGCCGGAGCCGGTGCCGGGTTCGTCGGGTTGTTGGTATCCAAATTTTCTGTCATACAAAAATCCTGACTCAGTCTATCTGCCTCAAAGGGGGATGTCAACTGAAAATTGCCTGAGAATGGAGGAATTTTTTTGACCGCTCCGGCGTGGAATATGAGCGGTTTTTTTGGGATTTCTTCCTGTTTTTCTTATATATAATTATTTGAAGTAAAGTCTGTTATGAATTTTTTTAAGAAAATTTCTTATATTTTCTTGCGGCTCTCTCCACTCCGTGCTACGTTTTGCAAGCCACTCCGGGAATCAGCCTGTTCCTGGGAGATTCTTTCAGTGGCAGTTCTAAAAAAATGAAGGAGAAAAATGAAATGAGAGATATGAACACGACCGCTCTGGCGGCTTCAGTTTGGGCTGTTGAGCCGCCTTTTGGCAGGAAGGCATCCTTTTTGGATGGAGAGACTGCCGTGGGGGAGCTTGACTCGCTCCTGGAGTTTATCTGGGAGGCTCCGCGCGAGCATCTGCCGAGCTGTAGTTTTGAGCGAAGCGCTGCGCTGTTGCGGCGCAATTTGCCGGAGTTTGCCAATGTTTTTTTGAAGGAGCACCTGAGAAGCTGTTGTTTGCGCTCGGCTTTGAGCGGCAGGTTGCGCCGTTTGCCCCGCGGGGTTCCCTGTTCGGGGTGTGAGGAGCTTGATTTCGTGGTTACGCCGCACGGTTTTGATGGACGGCAATCAAGCCTGGGAGCCAGTTCACTGCTTGGGTTTTTGCGCTGTTACCAGCTTCTCTGGTATCGGGGAGGAATCCGTGTGAGTTTGAAATTTTCGGCGGCGCTCGGGTTTTACTACTACTCGCTTTTGACGTTCCATGGGAGGCTGCGAGTTTGGGTCTGTCCGCCGGAGCGTTTTGGGATTGCGCTGCTCCTGACGACGGGGCCCAGTCGGCATCTCAAGCTGCTTTCGCTGCGGGCCCGCCAACGGGGATGCTCACCGCTAC
Organism: Verrucomicrobiota bacterium; assembly: GCA_019136955.1. GTDB lineage: Bacteria > Verrucomicrobiota > Verrucomicrobiia > Limisphaerales > UBA1412 > UBA1412. The sequence continues at coordinate 1,715 of JAGVTF010000002.1, read as the reverse complement.
TGCCCGAGGGGCTCTATACGGCGAAACATCGATTGGTCTCTGAGGAAGAGGAGGATATCTACGCTGCTCTGGGCCTGGAATGGATCGCGCCCGATTCACGCAACGGGGAAGAGCTGCCGCCCAGCTCAAACAGTGAGGAGGAAGCAGAGGAGATACAGGAGGAGCAGGGAGTATGAATCAGCAAAATGCGTCTGAGCGGAAAGGTTCCGGAGAGTCCGGCAAGAGAGAGCCGGAAAAGAAAACGGTCCTCCTGAAGCGAAAAGAGGCGGCCAGGCTCTTGGGAGTGAGCATGATGCATATTTCCAACCTGATTGACTCGGGGCAACTGCGAGCGGTGAACCTGGCGACGCCCGGCAGCCGCTACCGGATGCTCAGGATACCGATCTCTGAGCTGAACCGGTTTGTCAGCGGCCGTGTCCTATAGTAAGGGAGGAAAAGAAGAGGCTTTGAGGGGCGCCTTGAGGACGTTGAGAGGATTTCTGACCGATAGTGAACAAAAAGAGGCAATTTCTTCCAAAAACTGCCCTTAAATCTTTCACGGGAAAACCAAAAATTCTCAATAGTTTTCAAGACATCTCTCGAGCCATTTTTTATTTCCAAATTATCCCCGAAAACGGCATATTTCGTTGACAAAAAAGGCTACGGACGCGACACTCACGAATGTTTTGGATGGCGGTGAGGATTTTGAGGACCTTTTAAGGTTTGGTTTTTTATCGCCAGCCAAAGAAACTAATAAACTATATTGCGGTTTGTATACGCTATTTGTGGCAACACACACTACAAACGGAACAAGTTATGAATAAAAAATATCTACTGACAGCTCTTGCTGTGGGCGTTGCGGTTTCGGCCAGTTCTTCGCTTGCAGCGACGAAGCTGCTGAGCTCTGCCGATAACGTCATCGCCGTCGGCGGAAAAGTAAAGAACAACAGTAACTACCCGGCCGCTGAGGCCCCCGGTTACCTGACCGATCAGGACCCCAACACGAAATATCTCAATGGTGGTCAAATTTATACGGGCTTTATCATCACCCCCACTTTCGGGGCGACGGTGATCAAGAGTATGCAGTTCAATACTGCTAATGATGCGCCCGAGCGTGATCCGGCTACCTACGAGCTCTACGGTACCAACGAAGAGATCAAGAGTACGGATAACAGCTTTGGAGATCAGGAGGCGTGGACTCTGATCTCTTCCGGCACTTTGAATCTGCCTGAAGAGCGCCTGACGGCGAGTGAGTTTTACTCCTTTGAAAACGAGGTTAGCTATACCTCCTACCGCATGGTGTTCCCGACTCTGAAGGGTACGGGAGTCAGCATGCAGATAGGCGATGTCCAGTTCTATGAAATGGCCAATCCGAATCCCGATGTGGGCGATATCGGTATTATTTTTGCTCAGGATTACGATTCGACTATTGCGGTCCAGTTCCCGGTCGGCTCCGATTCCGCTTATAACACGACAGACTGGAACGGAAGTCCTCCTGCCAACGCCATTGACCTGAACTACGTCAACCGCTATGCGAACTTTGCCAAGACCAATGTCGGTTTGGCGATCTGGCCCGCGGCTGGTTTGACCAAGCTCGAGAGCTTCAATATCTATACCTTCACCAACCGTCCTTCCTGCGACCCGATAGCCTATCAGCTTTTCGGCACGCTTGATTTCCAGAAGAGCGCCGACAACAGTCTCGGAACCAATGAGACTTGGGTTCTCCTGGGCGAAGG
>JAGVTF010000057.1 GCA_019136955.1 Verrucomicrobiota bacterium | reverse complement strand
TTGGGATTCAGGTAATCGCGGGGATTGACCGATTCACCGGAGCAGAGTCTCCTGGTTGTTTTGATTATTCGGCGGCAGGCTCGGGTTCCGGTGCCGGTTCCGCTTCAGGGGCTTCTGGAAGAGCCGGCTTCAGTGAATTGAGGTAAGCCTGCATCTGCGTCCGCATGACCTCATCCTCGAGGGCAGCCAGGGCTTTTTCGGCGGATTGATCACCGAGCTCGGGTTGGCCTGTTTTGTAGTAGACGATGGCACGGAAGAAATCATTGGGGATTTTGGGTTTCTCGGTTTGAGTTCTGTCGGCTTCGTCCAGGAGCTGCAGCGGGAGCTCGGCGGTGGCCTCGTCTCCCAGGTCCATGACGATGGAGTAAGCTGCCTGGGCCATGATGAAGGGATCGCCTTCTTTGAGGGCTTCGAAGATTTCTTTTTCGATTTCTTTACGGGCTTCGGGGTCGTCGCCGTCGACCACGGTCTTGTATTTTTCCATGGCCTGGCTGGCGCGGATTTGTTTGCGCATTTGATCGGCCTTTTTGGCGGCGGCTTCATCAATGGAGGCCATTTCCTTGAGGAGGCTTTCTACGATGTTGGTATCCTGGCTGCCAAGTCCAACGAGGAGCTGGGCGGCGGCCCCCTCCAGAGCGGCGACATCGCCCTTGAGGCTCTGAATGAGTTTGTCTGAGGCGGCTTGAAGAGCGGCGGCATCCGGTGGCTCATCGGCCCAGATCGCATTGGCGTATTCTTCGAGCGCTTTCTCCGTTTTTATTTGGCTGCGGATTTCTTTGGTTCTCTGGGCGTACTCTTCATCGACAGTGGCCATTTGGTCAAGGACCTTGTCGAGAAGCTCCCATTCATCGGTTTGATAGGCGGCTTCGAGGATGGTTTCCAGGAGGTCGATGCGGGTGCCGATTTGTTTGAGGATGGTATCGGCCATTTCTTTGGCCGCGGGGTCCTCGGCGGCTACGAGCTGGGCGAACTCGGCGGCCTTGATATTGGTCTGCAGGTCGTATTTACCGGTGAGGATTTCTTCCAGAGGCTGATCCATCTTCATGGGATGGCCGACCCAAACGACCTGGCCTGCCTTATCAATAATGAAAGCACAGGGGATGCCGTTTTGGCCAAAGGCTTCCATGTAGCTGATGCTGGTCTGGTTATCCTGATCAACGGCGACGATGTAATCCATTTTATCGCCCTGCTCTTCGACGAAAGGCTTGACCTCTTCGAGTGTTTCATTGGAGATACCGATGATGACCAGGCCCTGATCCTTATGTTTTTTCTGGAGTTCGGTGAGGTGAGGGATGGAGGTTTTGCAGGGTCCGCACCAGGTGGCCCAGAACTCCACGACGTAGACGTTCTTGCCATCGGTGATGTCGATGGGGGACTCGGCGCTGGCGCCTTTGACCCAGTGTGCAACGCTAAGCGGCTTAGCGCTGTCTCCAACTTTGGAGAATTGCAGCGCTGCTTCCGGGATTCTTAACTCTTGAGCGCCGGAGCGGGGGCTCCCCGCATCCGAAGAGCCGGAGCCGTTGTTCTCTTTGCATCCCGTGAGGCCGCCTGCAATACAGAGGCTTGCGACAAGCGCCACAGCCAATAAAGAATTTACTCTCTTCACGGCTTTGAGGGTAGGAAGAAAGTGGATGAGGGGCAAGAGAAAACCAAAAACAAAGCAAGAGAATTTTCTGCTTTGGCAGGAACTCCCCCAAAGCAGAAAAGCGGTTACCCAAGCTCCGCCCGGTCCTACTGTCTCTTGGCGGCCAGCGCGGCGGCGACGAACTCTTTGAAGAGCGGATGTGGACTGTGGGGCTTGCTCTGGAACTCCGGATGGAACTGGCTTGCCAGGAAGAAGGGATGCCCCTTGAGCTCAATGAGCTCTACCAGTGAATCGGTTTTGCCGAGACCGCTGAAGAGGAGGTTCCCCTCTTTTTCGAAGAGCTCGCGGTAATCGTTATTGAAGACGTAGCTGTTGCGGTGGCGCTCGGAGATAAGCTCCTGGGCATAAATATCACGGGCCTTGCTGCCGCTTTTGAGAAGGCAATCGCGCGTGCCCAAGTGCATGGTCTGGCGGCGCTCCTGGGTTGGATGCGGCTTGGTGCCGTCGCTCTGGCCGTTTACCAGCGGGGTAATAATGGAGTGCTCGGCTTCGGGCTGGAACGCGGCAGAGTGTGCGGATTTGAGGCCCAGAACATTGCGGGCATATTCAATGAGGGCCGCCTGCAGGCCCAGACAGATACCCAGGAAAGGTATCTGCTGCTCGCGGGCATATTGAGCGGTCAGTATCTTGCCTTCGAAGCCACGGATGCCGCTGCCGCTGGGAACCAGGATGGCGTCGAGCTTTTCCAAAATATGGGTGCCGGATATTTCAATCTCTTCGGGGTCGATTTTGACCAGCTCCAGGCGGGCATCATTAGCGATGCAGGCATGGTAGAGCGCTTCCTGGACCGATTTATAGGCGTCGTTGAGCTTCACGTATTTACCGACCAGGCCGATGCGGATACTGGAGCGGGGCGCCACAATGCTCCGGAGTACGTTTTGCCACTGGCTCATATCCGAAGAGCGCTGCTCCAGTTGCAACAGCTTGCAAACGAGTTCGTCCAATCCTTCGCGTTGAAGGACCAGCGGGAGCTCATAGATGGAGTGCTCCACATCTTTTTCCTCGATGATCGCCTCGAAGGGGACGTTACAGAAGAGGGAAATCTTTTTGCGCAGCTCTTTTGTGAGCGAGTACTCGCAGCGACAGACGATGATATGCGGGGTGATTCCGATTTCGCGCAGCTTGGCGACTGATTGCTGGGTGGGTTTGGTTTTTAGTTCGCCTGAGGCTTTGATGAAAGGGACGAGCGTGACATGGATGAAGGCGACCGAGCCCAGCGGCTGCTCCAGGGCGAACTCTCGAATGGCCTCGAGGAAGGGGAGCCCCTCGATATCACCGGTGGTGCCTCCGATTTCAGTGATGAGGACGTCACAATCGTGGGAGTTTTCTTTGATTCTGCGCTTAATCTCATCGGTGATGTGGGGGATTACCTGAACGGTTTGGCCGGCATAGACGCCCTGGCGCTCTTTTTCAAGGACGCTTAAATAAACCTGGCCACTGGTGAGGCTGTTCTTGCGGGTCAGGTTGGTATTGGTGAAGCGCTCGTAATGACCGAGGTCAAGATCGGTTTCACCGCCATCCCTGAGGACGTAGACCTCACCATGCTGGAGGGGGTTCATGGTGCCTGGGTCAACGTTCAGGTAGGGGTCGAATTTTTGGAGGGTGACTCGGAAACCGCGACTTTCCAGAAGTGCGCCGATGGAGGCAGCGGTCAAGCCTTTGCCTACGGAACTGATGACGCCTCCGGTTACAAAAATATATTTCATAGTGTTGGGTATGGGGTAGCTGGGAGTAATTTGATCAGGTTAAGGAAGTTGGTTCAAAGCTTTTTCGACTCGGGCGACATCTTCCGGTCTGTCGACTCCGATGCCTTCGTGGTTTACGCGGGCTACGGCGATTGAGATTCCGTTTTCGAGCGCTCGGAGCTGCTCAAGCTTCTCGGCTCTTTCCAGAGGCGAGACCGGCAGGCGGACTAATCTTTTGAGGGTTTCTCTTTTATAGCCGTAGATACCGAGGTGTTTGAGATAGGGGAAAGAGGAGAGCTGCGCTTCCAGAGGTTCATGCTCCATATCCCGTTGGTAGGGAATCGTCCTGCGGGAGAAGTAGAGGGCCCGACCCTGAGCGCTCAGGACGACTTTGACAATGTTCGGGTTTTCATAATCCGCCGGTTGGGCAATCGGAGTGGCTGCTGTGGACATTGGGACGCCCTCGGAGCTGGCCAGAGCAGCAACAGCCTCAATCACGGTCGGGTCAATGAGTGGTTCATCGCCCTGGATATTGATGGCAATATCGGCATCAGTCCTTTTGACGACCTCCTCAATTCGGTCGGTTCCGCTCAAGTGGTGAGGGGAGGTCATGGCAACTTCGCAGAAGGGTGCCACGGCTTTAAAGATGCGTTCGTCATCGGTCGCAACAATGACATCGCAGAGGCTGGGAGCCTTGCGGCATTGCTCTACCACCCATTGGACGAGCGGTTTGCCGGCGATGAGCGCCAGCGGTTTGCCGGGAAAACGGGTGGAACCAAAACGAGAAGGAATAACACCTATAATTTTCATAACATCAATCCATCCAAAGGTATGTTCATTTGTTTATTGCTTCTTTTAATTCAACCACGAGAAAACAGAAAACCACCCTCTTTACCCCATTTGGAGGGAGCGCATCCACGGGAGTTTATAGTTAGCATAAACAGAGCAGGGAAGCAACTCCAAAGTGAAGAGTTGCTTTATTAAATAAAAGTATATCCGGTTGCCTCTAGGGGGCGTCGGCTCCTGGCTTCAGGATAAGATAAGTTGGCAGGCCGATAACCTCATAGTACTCCAAGATTTCTTTGGCTGGGGATTTGCGGGGTTGTTCGGTTTGGAGTTTGAGAACAATGAACTCGGATTCCAGGCGCTTCTGGACTTCGGTGTCGCTGAAGGTGGTTTTTTCCATGTACATACAGGATTTGCACCAGGTGGCCCAGAAATCGACAAAGATCGGTTTGCCGCTGGCCAGAGATTCAGACATGGCCTGAGCCAGTTGTTCATCTATGGCGGCTGCATCGGCAGACTCTGCGGCTTCGGTCTGAACGCTGTCTATGCGCGTCAGCTCTGCGCCGCTTTTCCATAATTTATAGCCTTCCCAGGCGTAGTAGGCGGCAAAAAGGAGGATTAGGACACCAAAAGCCTGTTTGACCCGGTTCATCCAGACACCCGGTTTGGGGAGCGCTGCGATTCCGGCCCCCGCGATGGGCCAGGGCAGAGCCATCCCCGCCCCCAAAAGGAAGGGGAGAAGGAGCCCCAGATAATTGCCGGAATTGTAGATATTGGCAGAAATCAACAGCACAGAAATCAAGGCAGGTGCAACGCAGGCCCCGGCCAGCAGAGCTGCAAAGGCACCCAGGCCGAAAATCAAAACGTATCGGAGAAACCCTGTTTTGGAAGCGACCTCGGTACGACCCTGAAAGCGGCTGAAATCAATCGTGAAAACATCAAACATGGCCAGGGAGAGAACCACAAAAACGGCTGCAGTACCCAGGTTGAACCAGGCTGAGGAGTTCAGCGCTCCAAAGGTGGCACCGGCCAGGACGACCGCCAGACCGAGCGCTCCATAGGCCAGAGCCATTCCAAGTCCGTAAATTCCTCCCAGGAAAAGCCCTTGAGTTTTGCTTCCGGCTTTAACACCGGCACCGATAATGGCCAGGTTGATGGGGATCATCGGCAGCACGCAGGGGGTCAGGTTGAGGAGGATTCCCAAAAACAGGATTACGGGAATCGTGAGGAGCATCCCCCACTTGGCCAGGAAGCCCTCAATACCTCTGAGCTCGCTTTCCCCGTGAGCGCGGTCCAGGAATTTAAAGAAAGATTCCTTATCCATGGAGCCTGAGCCGGTGGCTACTGTCTCAAAAGAGGCGGCCCGCTCCTGCCAGAGAGCGGTGGTGATTACCGTGGCAGTGGCAGTGGAGCTGGCAGTCGGCTCGGAGTCTTGCAGGGAGGGGAGTTCACCGGCCCAGGAGAGCTTTTGCTCCAACTCTTCGGGCATGAAACAGATTTCCTGGCTACAACCCATATATTCGACTTTTACGGAGCCGGATTGTGCTGCATCGTCAAAAAGATACTCTGCCCGAAAGCTTTCTTTAAAAACATCTTTGTCCTGTTCAGTGAAGATATCTCTGATGCGGACACTCTTTAACGGCTCAAGCGGCTCCAGAAGAGAGCCATCGGCAGCAGTTACACGGAACTCATCTTTGTAAAGGTAGTGATCGGGTGCGATTTTTACAGAAAGCACAACACTCCTTTTACCCTCTTTTTCTTCCGGGGTGATACTAACGGAAAAAGGTTTCTCAACCTGCTGGGCCGTTGAGTTGCCGAGGGTGATGCTCCAATCGCCCAAGCCTCCGCCCAGTTGCTGGGCAGGAAGATGGGCCAGGGAAGCGAACAGACAAAGGCTGATGAAGAGTGAGAGGTTACTCCATTGTGTTAAGCGTTTTTTCATATCTTTTTCGTATCCAACACTGAATGGATGATGGTGTAAAAGCGAATGAAAATCAACCCTGCACTACTATAAAGTTCCACTGGTGGTCGCTGTTTGATTTTTGAATATCGCTTTGGAGTTAAATTTAGCTTTTGTTTTAGGGGCTGAAGCAATTAAACTAAGCGGTGGGAGGGATATCTGTCCAAAGTGTTTGGATGGAAACCTACTCTCCCCAGATAAAACAATATAGATAAAATGGCTAAAATTGATTTCGGCGGTATAGCAGAGGATGTAATCACACGCAGTGAGTTCACGATGGAAAAAGCACGTGAGGTGCTCAAAGATGAAACTATTGCCATTCTCGGTTATGGTGTACAGGGTCCTGCCCAGGGTCTGAATCTTCGCGATAACGGATTCAATGTCATTGTTGGCCAGTCCAAAGCTTTCCAGAAGGATTGGAACCGTGCCGTCAGCGATGGATGGGTTCCGGGCGAAACTTTGTTTGATATTGAAGAGGCGGTTACACGGGGCACAGTCATTCAGATGCTTGTTTCGGATGCGGCGCAGAGAGCAATCTGGCCGACGGTTTCCAAACTGCTCAAAGAGGGTGATGCTCTTTATTTTTCACACGGTTTTTCGATTGTTTATAAAGATCAAACCGGGGTTATTCCTCCGTCCAATGTGGATGTGATCATGGTGGCACCCAAGGGCTCTGGTCTTTCTGTGCGCCGTAACTTCCTGGCCGGTGTAGGAATTAACTCAAGCTATGCGGTTCAGCAGGATTACACCGGCCGCGCCACTGAGCGTGCTCTGGCCCTCGGTATCGGTGTTGGTTCGGGTTACCTGTTCCCGACTACTTTCCAAAAGGAAGTCTATAGTGACCTGACCGGTGAGCGTGGCACTTTGATGGGCTGCTTGGCCGGTATGCTTGAGGCTCAGTATGATGTCCTTCGTGCTCATGGGCATAGCCCAAGCGAAGCTTTCAACGAGTCTGTGGAAGAGCTGACGCAGAGCCTGATTCGTCTGGTGGATGAGAATGGCATGGATTGGATGTATGCCAACTGCTCTGCAACGGCTCAGCGCGGTGCCCTCGACTGGAAACCCAAGTTCAAGGCTGCTGTTATGCCTCTCTTTGAGGAGCTCTATGAGTCAGTGAAGAGCGGTAAAGAGACCGAGCGTGTTCTTTCCTACTGCGGAGCGCCTGATTACCAGAAGACGTTGGCAGCGGAGCTGAGTGAGATCAAGGATTCGGAGATGTGGCGCGCTGGTGCGGCGGTTCGCTCTCTGAGACCAACTGATGCCGCCAAGACTGTGACCGACAGCACCAAGGGTGTTACCGGCCGCAGCGGCAATTAAGAATCTGTTTCTAACAAGAGAGATGGGATTGTTGAGTGGAAGTTCCATCTCTCTCTTTGGGATTCACAAGCGGAAGCAATCTGCTTACCGCTTTTAAAAGTATTTGTTTTTGAGTGATTACAATCCACCTCCGGCTCTGTCGCCTCCCAGCTCAATCCTTGTTCAATCAGTTTAATTAAGCTGAAATTATGGCTGCTGTTATAACCATTGTGGGCAAACCCAATGTGGGCAAGTCTGCTCTCTTTAACCGTATTGCCGGCCGTCGCATCGCCATTGTGCATGATCTGCCCGGGGTGACCCGTGACCGAGTCAGTGCGCAGGTGGAGTGGCGCGGGGTGCCGTATACCTTGATTGATACAGGGGGAATTTCGTTGCTCAAGGGGGAAAAAGGAGCAGATATTATTACGCAGAGCACTGTCATGCAGGCCGATTTGGCGATTTCGGAGGCTGACGTCGTTTTCTTTGTGGTGGATGTGCAGGCTGGGATTAGCGCTCTGGATGAAGAGGTGGCATTGCGCCTGCGCCAGGCAGAGAAGAAAGTATTTCTGGTTTGTAACAAGGCTGATACCAGAGAGATGGAGCTTCACGCTCACGATTTCGCAGGATTGGGGTTTGAGCATATTTTCAGCGTAAGCGCTATTCATGACCGGGGCGTTGAGGCTTTAATGAAGGCGGCGATAGCAGAGCTGCCCAGAGAGCGAGCACGGAAAAAGACCACGGAGCCGGTAGAGGGAGTGGATGAGGAGGTTGTCGAGCGAATCGATGCTCCCCTAAAAATCGCTTTTGTGGGTCGCCCCAATGTTGGGAAGTCTTCCATTGTCAATAAGCTCACTCAGTCCAACCGCGTCATTGTGACCCCGATTCCGGGGACGACGCGCGACTCGGTCGATGTTCCATTCAGCGTAGAGACCGATGGAGTGCGTCAGGATTATATTCTGGTGGATACGGCGGGAGTGCGTAAAGAGCGACGGGTTCATGACTCAGTGGAGTTTTACAGCATTAAACGGACAGAGGGCTCTATTGAGCGCAGCGACATCACGATACTCATGCTTGATGCGGCTCAAGGGATTCTGGAGCAGGATAAAAAAATTGCAGATAAAATCGTTACTGCCGGCAAGGCCTGTATCGTGGTTGTTAATAAATGGGACTTGATGGCTGAGGGTGTGCGCCGTATGCAGGAAAAGGAAGCCGAGCGGCTGGCACAGATACCCCCCTCACGGCGCAGACCT
>JAGVTF010000095.1 GCA_019136955.1 Verrucomicrobiota bacterium | reverse complement strand
TTGTATAGCATAATGCCCCGGTGGGGGCAACTTTAAAACAAGGCTGGGTGAGTGTTCAGAAGGCGGCGGCGTATAGCATAATGCCCCGGTGGGGGCAACTTTAAAACGGAGATCGGAGGGGGGATCGGGGATTGACAAGAGGGGGGAAAGGGAGCAGACTTTGCGGAGTGAATAGCTTATGAACAACTTTATATTTCAGAATCCGGTTAAGGTTATTTTTGGCAGAGGGACGATAGGCGCTCTGGCGGAGCATATTCCGGCCGGGGCCAAGGTTTTGATGACCTGTGGCGGCGGCTCGATTCGTGCCAACGGGGTTTACGGGCAGGTCAAAGAGGCGCTGAGCGGTTTTGACTTGCAGGAGTTCTGGGGCATTGAGCCGAACCCGCGCTATGAGACGGCGATGAAGGCGGTGGAGCTCTGCCGTCGAGAGAAGATCACTTTCCTGCTGTCTGTCGGCGGCGGCTCGGTGCTCGATGCCACCAAGTTCATCTCGCTGGCGGTTCATTACACGGCGGCTGACCCCTGGGAGCTCTATACGAAGGGGGCGCTCAGTCCGCAGACGGTTCCGCTCGGCGCGGTGATCACGCTGCCGGCGACCGGCTCCGAGATGAATTGCAACTCGGTGCTTTCGCGCGAATCGACGGCCGAGAAGCTGGCTTTCTCGAATCCGCAGGCGTATCCGCTCTTTTCGGTGATGGACCCCGAGAGCACGTTTACGCTGCCGGAGCGGCAGACCATTAACGGCATTGTCGATGCGTTCGTCCATGTCTGCGAGCAGTATATGACTTATCCGGTCAATTCACCGCTTCAGGACCGTCAGGCCGAGGCGGTCTACCATACTCTGGTGGAGGAGGGGCCGAAGGTGTTGAAGAACCCGCGCGATTACGACGCCCGGGCCAACATCATGTGGGCAGCCACCCATGCGCTCAATTTCATCATGGCCTGCGGAGTGCCCGAGGATTGGAGTACCCACATGATCGGCCACGAGATCACGGCGCTGCACGGCCTGGACCATGCCCAGACGCTGGCCTGCGTTCTCTTCGGGGTCTGGAAGCATCAAAAGCAAGCCAAGGAGGCCAAGCTGGTCCAGTATGGGCAGCGTATCTGGGGGATCACCCCCGGTCCCGGCGCCGTAGAAAAAGCGATTGACCGGACCGAGGCTTTTTTCCGCTCGCTGGGGATGAAGACGCGGCTCCATGAGTACGGCGTCGGAACGGAGAATTTCGAAAAAATCGCCTCACGCATCGAAAGCCGCGGCATGAAGCTGGGTGAACATGCGAATATCGGCAAAAAAGAAATCCTGGAAATCCTGAATCTCTCGTTGTAGAAAAGCCGTCATGCAAAGGCCGCTTTATGGTCCCCTCCAGTGGGGTGTGGAAATCGCGGGAGCCATCATTCTTCTGTTGATGCTCTCCTGTGTCGCACTCCGGTGGGGGGACCTGCCCGAGAAGATTCCGACCCATTACAACTTCTCGGGACAAGCGGATGCCTGGGGCCCCAAGTCGGCTCTTCTCTATCTGCCGCTCACCGCCGTGATGGTCTGGATTCTCCTGAGCGTTATCTCTTTTTTCCCGTCGCTCTGGAATTATCCGGTCAGGGTGACCAGCGCCAATGTGGCGGGGCTCTACCGATGCAGTTTGAACCTGCTGCTGATTTTGAAGCTGGAGCTTCTCGTGTTCTTCGCGTATATCACCTGGGCGGTCGTGGAAGGGGAGAATCTGCAGGTCTATTTTACTGCGCTGGCGCTGGCGGTGATTTTTGTTTCGGTGCTTTATCAGATTTGGAAGATGTGGAGGCTGGGGAAGATTTTGTGATTTGGGCCGGCTACCGGCAAATAGGAGTTGGACAAAGGGGGTTTGTTTGGTTAAGCTTGTAGCCGTATGAGGTTCAGAAAATTGATTATTTTGGGAAAGGCCGCTCTGTTTGGGGCGGTCTTGATCGGAGCGGTGGCCAGTTCTCAAGCGGGCCTCTTTTCTTCCGATGTTCGCCCGGGGGACTTGCGTTGCGAGTATTTGAAGAACCCCCTGGGAATGGATTTGGATACTCCGCGCCTGTACTGGAAGGTCGAGGGTAAAAGCAAAAAAGCGCGCGGCCTCAAGCAAAGCGCTTATCAGATACAGGTCGCCAGTACCAAGGCGCTGCTCCTGAAGAACGACCCCGATCTATGGGATACCGGCAAGGTCGAGAGCCCGCTCTCCACGCATATCGATTACGAGGGAGCGCCGCTGAGCTACCCGATGGATTGCTTTTGGCGAGTGCGGATTGCGGACCAGGGCGGTAAATGGAGCCGCTGGAGCGATGCCGCTTTCTGGGCGATGGGGCCGATGAAGCTGGACGACTGGGAGGCCTCCTGGCTTGGCTCTGGAGAACTCTTTGAGCCCAAAGACGATATCTTTGAGCCGTGCATGTCCAATCCGTGGATTCGCAAGACCTATGAGCTGAATAATCTGCCCAGTCAGGCGCTCTTTCATGTCGCCTCGGCCGGTTACCATGAGCTCTATGTCAACGGGGAGAAGGTGGGAGATGAGGTTTTGAGCCCGCATGTCTCGGACCTGAAAAAGAACCATGTCCGCTATAAGACCTATGACATCGCCCCGTACTTACAGAAAGGCAAGAATGCGGTCGTCTTCTGGCTGGGAGTCGGCTGGGCTGGATTCCCCGAGTTCAATATCCCTGAGCGTCCCCGCACACCGATTGTGATGGCGCAGGCCGATCTCACCTTTGGCGAAGGGGAGATGACCCGCTGGTTGACCGATGCAAGCTGGAAGACCCACTCCAGCCCGAGCTATCTCCTGGGCAAGTGGATATGGCACCAGTTCGGCGGCGATCTCTATGACGCCAATCAGGAGCTCCCCGGCTGGAATACCCCCGAGCTCGATGACAGTTCCTGGAAAGCGGCCACGGTTTATGAGCCGCAGAATATCCGCGTGAGCGCAGAAAAGCTTGAAGGTAATATCCTGATGGAGCCCGCCTTCCATGCCATCAGCGTGGAGCGGCTGGATGACGGAGTGGTCAAGATCGATATGGGTAAGAACTTCAGCGGCTGGACGCAAATCCCGCTCAAAGCCGCCCCGGGCACCAAGATCAAGATGACCTGGTCCGAGAGGCCTGACCTGCGTGTCTATTTCGGCATGTGCTCGGCCTACGTGATGGGCCCCAGTGGTGAAGGAACCTTTACGCATCACTTTAACTACAACTCCGGCCGTTGGATTTATATTGACGGCGTGGATGAATTGCCTGAACCGGAGGAGGTTATCGGAAACGTAGTGACCACCGGCTATGAGCGCGTGGGCTACTTTGACTGCGACCACCCGCTCTTCAATATGATCTACGATACGGCGCTCTGGACCTTTGACAGTCTGGCACTGGGCGGCTACGTTGTCGATTGCCCGCAGCGTGAACGGCTGGGCTATGGCGGCGACGGTAACGCGACGATCAATATGTCCGTCGGTAACTACGACCTGGGGGCCTTCTACAACAAGTGGGCCGATGACTGGCGCGATAACCAGCGTGAGGATGGCTATCTCTACCACACCGCTCCGACCTATATCGGCGGCGGCGGACCCACCTGGAGCGGTTTCATTATCTGTATGCCGTGGGAGATTTACCTGCAGTATGGCGATGAGCGGATTCTGAGCGAGTGCTACCCGCACATGAAGAGATGGCTCGGCTTCCTGGAGGCCAATTCCAAGGATAACCTGATCGTCCCGTGGGGCGAATTCTGGGATAAGCTGGGCGATTGGCTCCCTCCCGGAACGACCGGCGGCGGCACCCAGGAAGAAAATCAGTGCCTCAACGATTGCTACTGGGTCTACATTCTGAATTTGACCGCCACGATTGGCGATATTCTCGGCCATCCGGAGGATGCAAAGGCATACCGTGCCCGTGCCGAGGAGGTTCGCCAGGCGGTCAATGCAAAGTGGTTTGACCCGAGCAAGGGGACCTATATCAGTGGCCGGCAGGCGTATCAGGCAATGGCGCTTCTGGCCGGAGTCCCCAATGCGGAGCAGGAAGCTGCCGTCTGGAAGCATCTGGAAAAGGATATCCTCACCCGCGGCCATATCGATGCGGGCATCACCGGTGGAGCGTTTCTTTTCCGGACTTTGATGTATGCGGGCCGCAATGACCTGATTTACCCGATGGTCGCGGCGACCGATTACCCGGGCTGGGGCGATATGCTCCTCAACCGTGGCGCGACCACTCTGATCGAGAACTGGGATGAATCGGAAGGGCACTCGCGTCTGCACAGCTCCTATCTTTATGTCGGTAACTGGTTCATCGAAGGACTGGGCGGCATCAAGAGCCTGAAATACCCGGGCGGCAACGGCTTCCAGGGTTTCGTGATTGAGCCGGGCTACCTGCCGGGCAGAGAGCTGAGCCGCGTGGATAGCTCCTACAATTCACTTCAGGGCGAGATCGTCAGCAACTGGAAAGTGGAGGATGGCGTGATGACCACAACGGTTACCGTCCCGCCCAATTGCTCGGCGCTGATGAAGTTCCCTGTCCCGATCAGCCAGGTGCGTGAGAAGGGGAAGACGCTCTGCAAAGTCAAAGGCGTGGTGATTCTTCATAAGGGGCTCCTGGGAGCCGACTGTATGCAGGAGTTTTCGGATAAATCTGCCGTTCTGGAATCGGGCACCTATACGTTCAAGGTGAACCTGGAGTAGCAGGCAGCGCCCTCGGCCCTCGCGGCTGAGATTAAAACAAAACGGGAGGTCATCCTGCGGGGTGGCCTCCCGTTTGCATTATGGGGTTGAGGCGGCTTTCTTATGGGGCCGCTTCCGTTTCTTCCGGAATTCCGACCCTGAAGTAATCGACATCGACGAAGCCGCCGGGGGTCTCCGTCGCGAAGTTAAAGATCGCGAAGCGGTATCCCATGAAGTGCGGCAAGGTGTAGTGCATCTGGGCCGGTTTGCCGATTGGCTTCCAGTCGCTGCCGTCGAAGCTGTAGGAAAAGGTGGCGAGGTTGGGGTGTTTGCGGAAATCACATTCAACCTTGAGGTGGACCAGTTCACCGGGACAAGGGAGCGCTTCCACCTGGAGCGGTTCTTCGGCTTCGTGGCGAATCATGACGTACTCGGCTCCCCGCTCCGTTTTTTTCACCGCCACATAGGAGTAAAATTTCTGGAAAGCGCAGAGTCCGGCGACGTCGCCCGGCTTCATATTGCGGATATCCAGCGCAATGGAGGCCGAGGAGCGTGGCCCAAAGGTGCGCTGGCCCAACGTGTTGCGGGCTGAAAGGATATCTGCGTCGGTTCTGGAAGTGGTGAGCCGGAGCCAGCCCGGCCGTGCGGTGAGCGACCAGTTGGCGTTATCGGGGGCATGGTTCCACTGCCATTGCAAGGGCAGGGGCGGTTCACCTTCGGCGCGGTGGAATTCATCGGAGGCAACGCAGGCCGGGATCGGGTCGCGCTTTACCTCTATATCGAGCGGCGGCAGCTCTTTGCCCTCCTTGCCCAGCACGGGCCATTCATCCACCCACTCCACGGGGACGAGGTACGGGATGCGGCCGACGGCGGCGCGGTCGCCAAAAAGGAGCGCATACCATTTGCCCTCGGGCGTATCGATGAGTCCGCCCTGAGCGATGCCTTCGCAAGCGAAAGCGACCCTCCCTTCATAGGGGCCCAGGAGGTTATCGGAGCGGAAAACGGTCTGGGTCCGCATATCACCCGGGGGCCAGGTGATGTTGAAAAGGTAATACTTACCGTTGATTTTACGGAAGTGCGAGCCCTCCGCCGGCAGCCCCGTCCTTTTGCCGGTGACGTCCGAGACGTTGGGGACCAGAATCTGGTCGATGCCCCCTTGCTTGACTCCGGAGAGGTCGGCTTCCAGCTCTCTGATGCGGATATTGTGGCTGCCGTAAATCATGAAGGCGCGCCCATCCTCTTCAAAGTGGAGCGAGTGGTCATGGAGCATCGGGCGAAAGGAAATCTCTTCCCACGGTTCGTTTTCTATGTCTTTGGTTTTGAAGATGTAGGTTTTGCCGGTGGTCTGGGCAAAGGTGCTGACGTAGTAGGTGCCGTCGTGGAAGCGGAGGCTGCTGGCCCAGGAGCCGTTGCCGTAAGCGCTTTTTCCGTTGCGCAGCCAGAGGGCGTCCTCCTGCCCCAGCACGTTATGGGCATAGGAGACTATCTCCCAGTTAATCAGGTCCCTGGACTTCATGATAGGGAGCCCCGGGCAGAGGTGCATGGTGGTGCTGCTCATGTAGTAGGTGTCTCCGGTCCGGATGACCGCTACGTCGGGGACGTCGGCCCAGATAACGGGGTTATTGTGTGAATCGGCGCTGGCGACCGTGATATTGCTCAAAAGGAGAACCCCGCAAAGGATACTGCCCAGCTTCTGGATTGCTTTCATTTTTTATTTCGCATCGCTATTTACTTCAAAAACCGTAACAGTTTAGCCAAAAGAGGATTGAAAAAGAAAGAAGTATTTGCCGAAGCGAAAAAAAACGAAGGGGCAGGAACTCCTCCCTCCCCTTCAGAAGCTGTCTTGAGACAAGATATAAATTTTAGAGAATGATCATGCCCGATTTTTTGCACTCCTGGAGCATATCCTCGGGCCAGATGGAGACCTGCACCTCCCCGATATGCGCCTTGCCGAGCATCAGCATACAGAGCCGCGACTGGCCGATGCCGCCGCCAATGGTGAGTGGGAGCTGGCCGTTGGCGATTTTTTGGTGGTAGGGATATTTCATCCGGTCGGTGGTGTCGGATTTTTCGAGCTGGCTCTTCAGTGCGGCCGCATCGACACGCACCCCCATGGAGGAGATTTCAAAGACATCTTCGATAATCTCGTTCCAGTAGAGCAGGTCGCCGTTGAGGGCCCAGTCGTCGTAGTCCGGAGCGCGGCCGTCGTGCGGGATGCCGCTTCTGAGCTTATCACCGATTTGGGTAATGAAAATCGTCCCATGTTCTCGGGCGCAGGCTCTTTCGCGGTCTTTCGGGCTGAGCTCGGGGTAGCGGTCTTCGAGCTCCTGGGAGCTGATGAAGAAGACCTCTTCTTTCAGCTCGGTCTGGAGTTGGGGGAAGGCATCCTTTATTTCATCGAGCGTATCGCAGATGCAACTGGAGATTCTTTTCACCGTCTCTTTGAGGTAGGTGAGGGTGCGCTCCCGGGGGGTGATGACCCGCTCCCAATCCCATTGGTCGACGTAGATTGAGTGGAGGCTATCGAGCACTTCATCGCGGCGGATGGCATTCATATCGGTATAGAGGCCTTCATTTTCGGTGAAGCCGTACGCTTTGAGCGCCATACGTTTCCATTTGGCCAATGAATGAACAATCACGACGGTTGAGCCATCAAACTTGACGTCGAAAGAGACCGGCCGCTCCACACCGTTCAGGTCATCATTGAGTCCGCTTTCGGCCCGTACAAAAAGCGGGGCAGAGATACGCTCCAGGTTGAGCGCCTGTGCCAGTTTGATTTCGAAGGTGTCTTTAATGAGCTTAATGGCCTGCTCTGTTTCTCTCAGTGTCATGTCGGTTTGGCAGATATCTACCGTCTTTAGTTTACTCATGCTTTTCATCCATCTGCAATTCATCTAATTGGAGGTCCCTCCGGCGGGGGCAGGGGAAGGCATATTTTTGTAATACGCTCTGGCAGAAGGATAGCTCAGCCGGTGAGGGTCTGTCACGCACGGATATGTTTTTCTCGCCGCTCCGGTGCGCTCTATTTTTGAGGCAATACGAGACAGACATCAACGAACAATAACCAGGCATGGACAAAAGCATTTACGTTCATTCGCGGTGATAAAAAAAAGCCGAAAACATCGTTACGTCTTCGGCTCTGTGGGGACTTTGTAATCTCAGAAGATTACTCTACCCATTCTTTTGTTGGTCTACCATCCCAAGTATCATCTGTCCATCCTGCACTGCCGGGCCTGTAATAGATAACGGATGGATCATCAAATGCAGTTCCTCCCGGTAACTTCGGCGCATTCCCTTCGAAATAAACGGCCGTCAGCGTGCTACATCCTCTGAATGCCTTTTCCCCTATCGCAGTGATACTGTTTGGGATGATGATGCTTGTCAGCTTGCTGCATCTATGGAATGTCTGCCCCCTAATTTCAGTAATACTATCGGGGATTGCTATGTTTGTCAGATTGCTACATCCTTCAAAAACTCCTAATCCAATATGAGTGACACTGTCTGGGATAACAATGTTTGTCAGAGTGCTACAACCCTGGAATGCACTGCTGGCAATATAGGTAACCGTATTCGGAATATTATAAGAAGAATCCTTATTCGAGAGTGAATAGCGAACCAATATCTTTTTTCCTTTGCTGAACAAGATGGGTGGTAATTTATTACAATTATGAAAAGCCAAAGATCCAATTTCGGTGACGCTGTCGGGGATTTCTATGCTTGTTAAGTTGCTACATTCCATGAATGCACCGGCGGCAATATAAGTGACCGTATCCGGAATAGAATATTTCTCAGCCGTATTTTCCTTAGAGTAACGAACCAGTATTTTCTTGCCGGTACTAAACAGGACGGGAGGCAGTTTATCACAACCATAGAATGTCAGTAATCCAATTTCAGCAACACTGTCCGGGATTATGATGTTTGTCAGCTCGCTGCATCTGATGAATGCCAGGTTCCCAATCGCAGCGACACATTTTGGAATTGTGATGCCGGTCAGACTGAAGCATTCCCGGAATGCTTCATCCGGAATAAGAGTCACTGAATAGTTGATCTCCCCATTAATGACCGAGGAGGGAATTACAACATCACCGGATATTTCTTTGGATT
>JAGVTF010000010.1:8874-13466 GCA_019136955.1 Verrucomicrobiota bacterium | reverse complement strand
CTGCATTTTGGCTGCGGCAGCCTTTACTTTTCTGCCCAAAAGCCTATAGAGGAGGTTCATTAAAAAGAGTGTTTCTGGAAGGTGAGAAGCAGCTTGCCGGATATTTATAAAGCGGTAGGTCTGTTTTTAAGCGCTTCTTTTGTGTTTCTTCTCTGCCTGCTCTGTGCTACATTGAATGGCAGCGGATTTGGATTATGAAAAAGATTATTTTGATGCTGGTAACGCTTGGCGTATCTGCTCTGTCTCTGCTTGCGCAACAGGGCACCTGGATATGGTATCCCGGAGATTATGAAATATGGTTGGGCAATGAAATGAATAACCGCCGCACTGAACGCGGCTCATTCTACCCGCCTTATCTTTGGAGAATAGACAGCCACTTCCCGATAGTGGAGTTTCGCAAAGGTTTTAACCTCCCCGAGGCCGAGACAATCACCATTGAGGCAGAGGGAACCTACAATGTCGTCTTGGACGGACAGCGGCTTTTTGGGGCTCCGCGGAGCCTTGAGCTGCCGGCCGGAGACCATGGTCTGGTCATCCAGGTGTTTAACCAGAAAACTCCGCCTGCACTTCTCATACAGGGAAGAAATATCGCTACGGATTCAACCTGGCTGGTTTGTGGACCCGATAAGAAACGGCTTCCGGAAAAAGGCCATGATTTTGAGTATCTCCGCGCAGGCAGTTGGAACTTCAATACACCGGCAGAAAAGCCTTCAGAGTTTAAGCTCAGCACTACGGCGATGGAGGCTGTATTGCGCCAGAGCGAAAAGGGAGAGGAGCTCTTTGATTTTGGTAAAGAGACTTTTGGCTTCCTGCGCTTCCACGGCTTAAAAGGCGAAGGCAAAATCAAGATAACCTACGGTGAAAGCGTGGAAGAAGCTTCGGATTGGGATCGCTCCGAGACGGTGGACCTCCTTTCCGTTAAGGGAAACCAGGTGACCGATGAGATCACCCACACCACCGCCAACATGGGCGAGGTTTATACGCACCCGCGCTCCAAGGCGTTCCGGTATGTGCGCGTTGCCTGTGAGGGGGATGTCAGGTATGACAAGGTGAGTATGCTCTACGAATATCTGCCGCTGAAGTATAGAGGCTCCTTCCTCTGCAATGATGAGGAGCTCAACCATATATGGGATGTCAGCGCCTATACGTTGCACCTGACCAGCCGCGAAACCTTTATTGACGGCATTAAACGGGACCGCTGGGCCTGGAGCGGGGATGCGTTGCAGAGCTACCTGATGAACTATTACCTCTTCTTTGACCAGGAGGCAGTGAAGCGCACCACCTGGCTTTTGCGTGGCAAAGACCCTGTCTATTGCCATATCAATACCATTCTGGACTACACCTTCTACTGGTTCATGGGTATCTATGACTACTACCTCTATACGGGGGACCAGGTTTTCCTGGAGCAGATTTACCCGCGGATGCTGAGCATGATGGAGTTCGTCCTTTCGCGCACCAATGCCAACGGGATGGTGGAAGGTCAGCCGGGCGACTGGGTCTTTATCGACTGGACCGATGGACCGATGGATAAGAACGGAGAGATCAGCTTTGAGCAGATGCTTTTTTGCAAGAGCCTGGAGACCTTGACGCTTTGTGCCGGACTGGTCAACCAGGGGGCGGATGAGGCGAAGTATGGGAAGCTGGCTTCAGAGCTGCGCGCCAAACTTGAGCCAACCTTCTGGAACGACGAGAAATCGGCTTTTGTCAACAACGTGGTTCAGGGCAAACAGAGCGATGCGGTGACCCGCTATGCCAACATGTTTGCAATCTTCTTCGACTACATCAGCCCGGAAAAACAACAGATGGTTAAGAAATCAGTCCTTTTGAATGATGAGGTAATGAAGATTACCACGCCATACATGCGCTTCTATGAGCTGGAGGCTTTTTGCGCAATGGGTGAGCAGGAATCAGTGCTCAAAGAGATGAAAGATTACTGGGGCGGGATGATCAAGGAGGGGGCCACGAGCTTCTGGGAAAAGTATAATCCCGAAAACAGCGGAGCCGAGCATCTGGAAATGTATGGTCGGCCTTATGGCAAGAGCCTTTGCCACTCCTGGGGAGCAAGCCCGATTTATCTTCTGGGCAAGTACTATCTGGGAGTCAAACCGACCGAGCCTGGCTACAAAGCTTATTCGGTGACGCCTGTCCTGGGCGGTCTGGAGTGGATGGATGGAATCGTCCCCACTCCCAATGGAGAGATTCATGTTTATCGTGATGCCGGGAGCATCAAGGTCAAGGCCGATTCCGGAGAGGGGACCCTCTACTTTGAAACAGAGAAGAGCCCCAAAGCGAGTGAAGGTGAACTGGTTCGCGGCGAGGGCAACCGGTGGAGCCTCGCCATTCCTCCGGCCAAAGAGGTAGTTGTGACCCTGGAGTAGCGCCGGTTGAGCTGAGAGGCTCTCGCAAAAAGGAGGCATGCAATGTTTTGCGTGTCTCCTTTTCTGTTTTTGGTGCCCCCTCTTTCTGGCATATAAGGGAGGAGAGGCGGATTATAGATTGATTTTACAGGGCAATTCTTCTAGTCTGTTCGGCATGAGTTTGGGTACCTTAAGGAAATGGTGCGCGTTGGCGGTGCTGGCGTGTGTGTGTTCTTTTTATGCGAATGCTTCGGGCCAGGGTGTACAGGGCGTCGTGAGCATTCAGAAGTTTGGGGTTTTGCCGGAGAATACGCCGGAGGTGAATCGCGAAAACCTGCAAAAAGCGATCGACTGGGCAGCCCGCTGTGGTGGCGCCCTCTATGTGGAGCCGGTGGAAGAGCCGTACCCCGTGGGGAGCGGCGTCGTGCTGAAGCAGAATGCTTCTCTGATTGGCGCTCACGGTCCTACAGGGCGTGGAACCTGTCATCCGGAAAAACGCCAGCCCGTGGGGAGCGTTTTCAAGATAGAAGATGACTCAGCCCCCTTCATCACGGTGGAAAACGCGACTCAGCTTCGGGGGATTCAGTTCTGGTATCCTCAGCAAACTTTGAGGAATCCCGAGCGCGTGATTGCCTATCCGCCTACGATTCAGGTCTCTCAGACTAAATCGGTGCAGGGGGTCACACTGAGCTCCCTCACTTTCTATGGCGAGTACATCGCGATGGATTTCAACTCTCCGGCGCCTCGTATTTGTGAGCAGATACTCTTTGAGCATTGCTATGGCTACCCCTTAAGTGGAGAATTTATCCGGATTGACCGTTGCTATGACGTGCCGCGGGTACTTCACTGCCATGTAAACCCGGCAAACCAGCGAATTTTTGCCGGAGGGTTTAGCCGCTCGGTGATTGAGTCAGTCATCGCCAGGAAGACTTTTACCTATGCGATTAACCATACCGATAATGCGCAGCTCATGGACCTGTTCACTTTTGGCGCTTACGGGGGAATCTACCTGGGGCCGGCAACCTATGGGCAATTGACGAATTTTAATTTGGATTGTGTTACGGTCGGGATTCATAAGATAGGTGACAGCACCTTTAACCGCAATTGGCAGATCGCCCAGGGGAGCATCATCGCCAATGTTGGGGAGGCGCTTGAGGATATCCACCCGATCATTGTGGAGGGGCAGGGACACACTGCTTTTACGAACGTGGAGGCATTTTCCGGAACCAACGGAGCGGTGACGGCGATTGGTAAATCTCAAGATTTCATGTTGGTGCGCGGAGATAAAAAGCTGACGGTTTCTCTCTACGGCTCACGGATGCGCAACTATGAGGCAGCAGAGCCAATCACGATTGAGAACCCGAAGGCAATAGTTTTCGCGACAGACTGCTTTGACAAGGATGAACAGCCCTGGAGCAGGAAGCCTCAGAGCGAAGAGCAGCAATGAAAGTAATTTTTTCTCATGCGGTTCCCTTTTTCCTGGCTCATGGCGGGATGCAGACCTTGACCGAGGCGCTGATGGGCGAGATGTCCAGGCTTGGCGTGGAGGTGGAGCCGGAGCGCTGGTGGGATAGCAATCAGCGCGGCGACATCCTCCACTATATGGGCAGGCCCCCATTTGCCATCAATATCAAGCTGGCGCATGAGAAGGGCTTTAAGGTGGTAATGACCGAGACGCTGGACCAGACAGCTTCGCGCAGTTCGCTCCAGCTCTGGCTGCAACGGCAAATCACCCGCTTTGCCCGCAGGGCGATGCCCGGGCTGGTCAACCGGATGGCGTGGGATGCTTATCAGCTTCTGGACGCGATGGTCTATATTGTGCCGATAGAGCTGGCTGCGGCGCAGTATCTTTTTGAGGCGCCTCCCGAAAGGGGGCATGTGATCCCTTCCGGACTGGTGGAAGAGGCCATTGCCGAGCTCTCTTTGGCCGATGGAATGGGTGAGGGAGATTACCTCATTTCGCTGGCTGTTATTTCGGAGCGGAAAAATTCTCTTCTTTTGGCAGAGGCGGCCCAGAAAGCCGGCGTTCCTCTGGTGTTTCTTGGCAAACCGCTTTTGGAAGATGATTACTTCAAGCGGTTCTTATCCGTCGCCGATGGCAAAACGGTTCGTTATGCCGGCTTTGTTTCGCAAAAAGAAAAGTATCAATATTTGAGGCGGGCTCGCGGCTTTGCCCTGATGAGTCAGTTTGAGAGCGGCTGCATTGCCATTTATGAGGCAGCCGCGGCTGGCCTG
>JAGVTF010000010.1:0-8846 GCA_019136955.1 Verrucomicrobiota bacterium | reverse complement strand
GACTCCCCTGGGAAGCGTGGAAAGAATAGCCGAGGCGTTGACGCGCTTTTACTCTACCGCCAGCAGGAGGAGCGAGCAGACCTTCCCCATTCCCAGTTGGAAAGGGGTTGCGCAGGAGTATATCAGGGTTTATGAGCGTCTGTTGAAGTAGCACGCATTTAGTTGTTAGCTGATACGCACTTTTTGGGAAAACAAAAGACCGATCCGGAGCTGTTCCAGATCGGTCATTCGTTTTAGAAGTCTAAAGGTTTACTCTTCGTTTTCTTCTGCAAGGTCGGGAGTCTCCAATGCTTCGAAAGCGTGTTGGAGAGCGACGAGGTCTTCACCCGGTTTCAGGGCATCCAGCACAGCCTGCTCAGCCTGGAGCTGCTCAGTCGTGTAATTGGCCGCCTTGATTGAGAGACCGATTCTGCGTTCAGCTTTGTCGATCTTGATGACGCGAGCGGTGACCTCCTGGCCGATCTTCAGAACGTTCTTAATGCGGTCCACATGCTCTTCACTTACCTGAGAGATATGGACGAGACCATCGATTTCATTCTGCAGGCCGATGAAAGCGCCGAAGGAAGCGAGCTTGGTCACCTGGCCGGTGATCAGATCGCCCACGCGATAGAGGTCATCAATGTTGGCCCAGGGGTCAGTTTCGAGTTGTTTGACACCCAGAGCGATGCGCTGATTGGCCTTATCGATTTCCAAAACCACTGCTTCGACCTCCGTACCCTTCTTGACGATCTCAGAGGGATGATTGATCTTGCGGGTCCAGGAGAGGTCAGACACATGGACCATGCCGTCCAGGCCGTCTTCAAGCTCCACAAACGCGCCGTAGCTGGTAAGGTTGCGGACCTTGCCTTTGATCTTGGTGCCAGGAGGATACTTCTCGGCAGCCAGTTCCCACGGGTTGGTTTCAAGCTGGCGGATAGAGAGAGAAATTTTCTGCTCTTCGCTATTGGCACCGATCACAACGGCTTCAATTTCGTCGCCCACCTTGAGGACGTCAGAGGCTTTGGCGATGCGTTTGGTCCAGGAGAACTCGGTCACGTGGACCAGGCCCTCGACACCCGGCTCCAGTTCAACAAAGGCACCGTAGGGAACCAGGTTGACCACTTTACCCTTAACGTGTGAGCTGACGGGATAGTTGATGGAAATCTGCTCCCAGGGATTGGCGAGCTTCTGCTTGAGACCCAGGCTGACCCGCTCTTTTTCGCGGTTGATATCCAGGACGACAACATCGATATCCTGGCCCACCTTGAGAATTTCGCTCGGGTGATTGACGCGGCCCCAGCTCATATCGGTGATATGCAGCAGGCCATCAATTCCATTGAGATCAATGAAGGCGCCGAAATCGGTGATATTCTTGACCGTACCTTTGCGGATATCGCCAGGTGCCATCTCTTCAAGCAGCTTGGCGCGGCGCTCGCTACGCTCCTGCTCCAGCAGTTCGCGGCGACTCAGGACGATGTTTTGGCGCTCCTGATTAATTTTAACGATTTTGAAATCGAAAGTTTCTCCCACCAGCTCATTTAAGTTCTTGGGCGGGATGATGTCTATCTGGCTTGTCGGCAAGAAGGCTTCAATGCCAACATTGATAATCAAGCCACCTTTAACGACGGCTTTGACCTTACCGCTGATGATGCCACCTTCGCTGCAGGCAGCCTGGATTCTCTCCCAGTTTTGTTTGAAAGCGACTTTCTTTTTGGAAAGAAGGACGGAGCCTTCTCTATCTTCGAGGCGTTCGATCAGAACATCCTCTTCATCACCGGGTTTAATATTTTCGGGTTCGTCAAACTCTGTAATGGGGATGACACCTTCGCTCTTATAACCGATATCGACCAAAACTTCTTTGGGACGGACTTCGATGACGTAACCTTTAACGACCTGGCCCGGAGCGAAATCCATAAAAGTTCGCTCTAGAGCCTCTTCCATATTGAAGGACATAATGAGGAATGACGGGGAATCATCTTCCCCGGGGAATCCCTTGAAGAGGGAATTCCGCTAGTTTCTTTCTGTTTTTTCTGGCTGAGACTGTAAGGTTCAATAGCCAGATTGTTTTATTGATTGTTTCTTCATGCTTTGTCGCTGGCGCTTAATACCAGAAAGCAAATGCGCCTCGCATTCGCCAAAAGCAAAGAGGGATACTACATTACCAGGAGATAAAATGCAACAGGAAAGGATAAAAATATCCACTGAAATAAAAAAAATGCCTCTGCGGGGTGCAAAGGCATCTTTCCATAAGCATGGAGCGGTTAGCTCTTTCTACCTGACGGCTCTGAAGAATCTCATTTTCTCTGATGGGGTGACCCATGCGGGTGATTGGGTTGCGATCTGGACCCAATCCGCCTCAGTCAAAGAGGAGGCGGCCTCCAGGCGGCCCTCGAACTCAATCAGTATCTGCTCGGAGGTACCTCTCAGAATGGTAATGCCGGGCGGCTCCTGCGGGGTTGACTCCGTGGTGACCTGGACCTCGTTGCTGTAGATACTTCCCTTGGGGTTGGTAACCTTGACTTTGTAGAAGCCGCTCTCTGAGACGGCCAATGTTTCGGCATCGGTTCCCACTGGGGTGCCATTCTGATACCACTGATAAGAGAGCGGGGGTGAACCGGTTGCCAGAACGCTCAGGGTCAACGTCTCTCCCTCCTGAAGGGTGCCGCCCTGTGGCTGGGTGAGAATACGGACCTCTTCAAGCGGAGACAGAACGGTGAGTCTTGCCGTTTGGCTGAGCGCTGCTCCATTGAGGTTGGTGACGTGGCAGCGAACCTCCAGGCCGTCTTGCGAAAGCGTGACATTTTCAAAGGTCAGGCTGCGTTCGTTCTTCGATTCATCCAGAGCGTCATTGATTTCCCACTGATAGGTTGCCGGAGTGCCACTCTTGACAAAGAGCTCAAAAGTGACGCTCTCGCCTTCATAACAGTTAAGTGACACTGGCTGAACCACGATCTCTGGAGGGCTGAACGATGCCCCCGGAGGATAGAGACGCTTTTGCGGGATTGGCTCTTCCATGGTGCCATTGGGTAGCTGCCAGCGGACGATGATATGGTCGCCGCCGGTTCCATCGGTCTGGAGACCCTCAATATAGTAGGGTTTATTGGCGATGAGGGAAATCTTGGACGACTTCTGTGAGCTGTGGTTCGACCATTCATATACCGGAGCCCATCCATAGAGATAGGCAATCAGCCGTTTATTGGCAGGGTTTTCATCGGTGCTCAGCCAGAGCTCCGAGTCGTCATCGCTGCATACCCAGAAGGTGTAGGAGCCGGTGAGTGGCGGGATGATGAGGCCGCTGATTTTTTGACCATAGTTATCAGCCCAGTCGATGGGCGAGATGAAGCCACTTACAGAATCTACCAGGTCCGGAGAATTCGGAAAAGATGACTTTCTTGTCATGCTGCTCAGGCTTGCATCACAACCATACCAAACTTCACGCAGGAGACCCTGTCCCATGACGTCTGTTTGGATGTATTTAACCGTGTTGGGGTCGATCAGGTTTCTATTGGAAGAAATATCGCTGATCCCGCTTACACTCAGGGCGTAGACCGTGCCTTGCGCAAGCGGTGTTGTTTCCAGGAGGACTTCCAATAGAGCGCCGGGGATACTGTCGCTGCCGGACGACGTTACGCCGAGGATTTGCCCATTGCCATTGAGCTGATAGTTTGCCGCATCCAAAGCTGTTTCCGAAGTCACGTATTCTGAAAAGACAACGCGAATGGAGCGATCATTTAGCATTTCCACTCTGGTGATTTCAGGGGGGGTTGTCTCTACTTCAACCGACAGGATGGCCTCATCGCTGACCCATGAATCCAGGAGTCTGAGGCGGTAGGCGCCTGCATCGTAGCCGGTCACGTAGTCCAGCGGCAGCACGGGGCCGCTGCATTGGAGCAGGTCCTCCCACTGGCTGGCGGAGGTGAGCTTCTGCCACTGGAGTTTTTCGGGCATTATTGCGGTCACCTCCACGCCCAAAGTTGCTGAGTCTCCCTCAATCGCGGTCACGTTTTGAGGCTGCGCCAGGAGTATCATCAGCTCTGAAGGAGCGCTGAGCCAGGCTTCACCATTTAGCTCGAAGCTGGCGACGTAAAGGCCGACCTCTTTTTCCGAGATTGAGTTTAGCTCCAGCACCGTTGAGTCAGCCTCGGGCAGAACCGTCCACTTACCCTTCAGGTTAAAATGATTCCACTGGAGGTTTTCGATTTCGCCTGGGATGTCCATCAATGCGATGAAGGCGGAGTCGTCCAGAGATACCATCTGGTCCGGAGTGGCCGGCAGGAGTCTGGCTGCGTAGCCAGGGGTGCCACCCCAGACGGGTGAGGGGTACCAGTTAAAGGGTTGACTCCAGCTTTCCGGAGGAGCCTGCAGGTTAATGACTTCCATGGAGTAGCCGGTGCGGTCAGTCTCCGGATACCACTTGCGGTCATAGGCGAAGGATTGGATGATCGCTCCATCCGGGGCTTCCAGGGTGAGCTGCTCGCCTTTACGGGCCAGATTGCCATCGTAGCCGGAAAGCAGCAACATTCCGTTGGTATCGTAGCGACTGGCGAAGCAATCCAGGTCCTTTGCCAATACCAGATATTCACCCGGGGCAATGACAGTAGCAGGGAAGGTGTAATTGATTCCTTCGGTGAACTGAACCTGGAGCATGTTGACCGGCTGATCGCTGGTATTGTAAATTTCCAGCCAGGCATAATCGTCATAGTTAGTGGCCTCTTCATCCTCAATATCGGCTGAATACATCAACTCGCTGATGCGAAGTGCCGAGTAGTCTTGCCGAACCAGATAATCGAACTGGCTCAGAGCGCTCCACTCGCCGTTCTTGTAGGTGCGCATCTTGAGGAGTGCGCTCTTATCGAGCGTGATTGTCGTGGTGGAGGCTCCTGTAGGGGGGTTATCCTTTACAGTCGTGGAGAGCTCTATATCGAAGTAGAGATCGGAGCTGACCATGTTGCATTGATGAACCTCTACGGCGAGTACGTTTTTGCCGACCCGCAGGCGCTGGGCCGGTAAGGTGTGGTCAAAGTAGACATCCTCGGTTGTGGAATCGACTACCGCTTCGGAGAGAGTAGAGAAGGTGATTGAGCCTTCGGGCATGTTGCTGCGCAAAATTTCAACTCCATTGAGGTAGACCACGGCGCCGTCGTCTCGGTTGAGAGAGAGCTTCATCCCCTCGATGCCATCAAGAGAATCGAGGTTAAACTCATGCCGGAAGTAGGTGGTGATCACGAAGACACCCTCTTCAGTGACGCGAGTGGTCCGGGTCCCGATATCGGAGCTGCTGCCAAAGCCGAAACGCCCGGGGCCTTCGCTCCACTCCGAGTCATTATAGGTGATGCTTCTCCAGTTGATGAATCCCTGATTGGAGGGAGTGCTTCCTTTATCGAAGTATTTCCAGACTGATTTTTTGGGGATCAAGGTTTGAGGCATCTCCGGGGTATAGGGGTCTTCACCCGTACCAGAAACGAGGATGGCCTCCGGGTTGATGCTGCCATCTGGCAGCCTTGGGTCGCTTCCATCAAGAGTGTAATAGAAGGAGCTGGTAGCGCTCAGGGTGATCTGCTGGCCAGGCTCATACATTCCAGAAGACATTGTGGAGAGAGGTGCAGCGACGCTGGGGTACCATCCCTGGTTTTTGAATTGGTTCAAGACGATGTCGGTTCTTTGCGGGAAGTAGGTCTTGAGCATATAGTTGTTTTCATTGACCCAGTCTATGTCACGGGTGCGGAGACTGCCCATGGTTGAGCCCCAGCGAGCGCTTTCGCCAATAACGGCCAGGTCGATTTCATCCATGCGTGCCTGATAGCGCGCGATGCACTTTGCTGGAGTCAGGATACCTTCATTGAAGAACTGCTCCTGCACGATGTCGGCAAAGCGCATTCTGTACTCCGGGTTTTGGCAGAGTGCCAGATGGAGGATCATTGGCTCAAACTGGTTGTATTGAGTGTAGCCGCGGCCCGCAGTGGTGTAATCCATAGTCAGCCCCCAGTCTCCGCGGTTAGCTGCCAGACTGTGCTCGGCATCGTGGCGGAACCACTTAAACCCGTCGGGGTTGACTCTGTTGTATAGAGAAAAAAGGTTGTTGGGCGCATTGATGAAGAGAGAGCGCGGGTTATCAGGATCGCCGGTGTAGTAGGCATTGATCATGAATTTGATCAGGTTATCCTGGTCCAGAAGGATGGGATAGCCGAGGTTGCGGCTGCCATCGGGGTTGAGCCCCCGTATGCGGTAGTAGTTGGCCTCTTTACCGGGGCCAAAGCCCTCCTGGCTCATATCGTAGAGCTTGCGCCAGGCATCCATATTACCGTTATTGGCCACTGTTGCGCGTCCACCGCTGGAATCCGTTTTAATGCAATCCCAGTCTTCCTCATCGCCGCCCATGTAGGTGACGGCGAAATCCGCATCGATTCGCTCCTGGGTCATGTAGAGCCCCCAGTAGATACCGTTCAGAAAAAGATGGTAGTAGCGACTGCGCGAATAGATGGTGCCGGCTTCGCGCTGTGTGTCGCGTGAGAAAACCTCACGTACTGCCGTATAGGTTGAAGGGGCTTCGCGGTGCCAGGAGTGGTTCTGTTCTGTGCGAAGGTCTATTTTATCAAATACACTTACGCCTTCATCGCCAAACAGGGGGAATATAAGCTGGCTCTCTCCATATCTGCTGCGGAAGAAGAGCCTGAAAGAGTGTTTGGGATTGCCACTGGTGCGACTGGCCGCGCCACGTATGCGCAAGCCGGCATTGATATGGAACTCCTCGCCGCCCTGGGGGTCAATCAGCTCCACGGAAGCTGGGCGCTCCCAGGCGTCGCCGGAATTCCCCGGATTTACGTAAATGCCCATTTGCGGGTCAAAGAGGTTATCCAGGTCTGTCAAAATAGAGATGGAGGGGATATCCTTGAAGCCTTCTCTGATTCTCTCGGCATAGTTGGCAGAGGCGGTGACGCCTGGATTCATGCCGTAGTGCATGGCGTGGCCATTAATCTGGCCAGAAGAGGGCCAGCCTTTGGGTGGGCTTGAGGATTGAGTGAGGATATCCTCCAGGAAGAGCCAGGTGCATGAGGTGACTTCCGAGGGCAGGTGATACGGTCTATATGATATGGCGCGCAGAGTGGTTGTTTTATCAATGGTGAGCGGGGCGCTATAGGTCTGGCCGTTTGTCTCAGAGGGTTCGGAGCCATCCAGCGTATATCGGATTTGTACATCGGATTCCAGACTGCTTATCTCCAGCTCAAAGGGGGTGTCATAGTATCCTCTGGGGTGGCTGAACTGTACGGTTGCGGTGGGGGCCAGGAACCCTTTCCCATTAGCGGCTCCCGGGGTGGGAGTTTTGAAGTAGCGCAGGTGAAGCTCGGAGT
Organism: Verrucomicrobiota bacterium; assembly: GCA_019136955.1. Lineage (GTDB taxonomy): Bacteria > Verrucomicrobiota > Verrucomicrobiia > Limisphaerales > UBA1412 > UBA1412. Next base: position 1,518 of record JAGVTF010000010.1, on the reverse strand, counting down.
TATCGACCAGAGTCAGGAGCGGTTGAATCAAAAACTCCGGGTCTTGGGCTGAATTGTTCAGGCCTATAATTTTGAGGATATTTTCTCCCACTTGCAGGAGGGCGGGGTCTACTTTGAATTCATCCCACACGAGGACCTGGTCAATGGTTCGGCTCACGGTTGCAGCGGCGTTCCAGGGCAAAGTGGTTGGGGCGTTCGCTGATGCGATGAAGTCGCCATTCAAAAGCGCCACAAAACCATCGCTATAGCGAATATTAAAAGTCAGAGAGCTCTCGGCAGGAGGGAGCTCCTCTACCTGAAAAGCGTACTCCAGGTCAATGCGCGAGTTAATATCCTTCATCTGCTCTTCTACGTCGGTCTTAATGAAGGGGACGATCGCTCCGGCTGTAGAGATGCCGCCGGCGGCAGTATCTCCGACCAGACGAAAACGACTGTTCCACTCACCGTAAGTGCCTTCAGTTGCATAGAGCTCTACTCCGGCGCCTCCGCCAGACTCGAAATAGATCATTCTAATGCTATAGACACCCGACTGAGGGAAGTTAAAGGAGCCCAGAGTATCGCCCATACCTCGCATACCGGGATATTCGCAGACAAAGTTAACGCCGTTGCCTGTAATCCTGAGCTGGAAGCCGTCATCGCTCATGCTGCCAAAAGTCCACATTCCGGCTCTGGGTATGAAGATATTGGCCTCAATGAGCAGTACAAAGTTATCTTTATTCACAGAGGTGGAGCTGTGGGTCGGGAACGGGGTGTCGGGGCTATAATGCCCGGGGGAAGCTGTATCACCAAAGTTGATGGTGTCATAGATGCCGACGACAGGATAGGTGGTATCATTGCGCCAATAGGACCTGTTTTTAATGTAGGTTTCTGCCTCGCTGATGTTGTTGATGCCCTGTACGTTCAGATGCCAATAGGAGACGGTAAAGCCGCCTCCGCCCTCAGTCTCCGTGAAGCCGATTCCGCCAGCGCCTTCCCCTGAAGAGGAGACCCCTGACTGGGACGGAACACGCCACTGCAGGAGGCTATCCAGATTCACCAGCTCCAGAACTTCCTGGGTAAGACCGTAGGAGATATCTGAGTACTGGGGGGGAAACTTCTTGGCAAACTCATGGAGGATCGTGCTGCCATCTTTATCGACCAGTGCCAGGTACTCACCGTCTTTACTCAGGCTGAAGTTTGCATGAAGCTCCTGGCCGGAGACGGGCGGTTTGGTGGTACCGTCAGCAAATACGATGAGATAGCCTTGTGCGGCAATACGAGTGGGGCTGGGGAACTGCCAGCGGGTGAGATTGCTGGCACTATCGGTCAGATAATAGCCGCCGATGTTGATTGAGCTGTCGCTGTCATTAAAGATTTCAATCCAGTCACTGGCCACTCCGTTAGAGTCTTGCAGACCCTCATTGTTGGAAGCCAGGAATTCGTTAATCCGCACAGCAGCTTCCAGTTTCAGCGGTACCGAAAATGCAAACAGGAGAGCCGCACCCAAAACTGTTAAGACTGCAGGTAAATAAAAATTCT
>JAGVTF010000005.1 GCA_019136955.1 Verrucomicrobiota bacterium | reverse complement strand
ATCCGGATGGAGCGGATCAGCTTCACTTTTTCATCGCGAATGGCTTCGGCCTCCAGCGAGGTGGGAGGCTCCATCGCCGCCAGCGCCATCACCTGCAGGAGGTGGTTCTGGAGCATGTCGCGCGTCGCTCCCGATTCCTCATAATAGCCGCCGCGCCCACCCACACCGATACTCTCGCTCACCGTAATCTGCACATGGCCGACCATCTGCCGGTTCCAGAGCGGCTCAAAAACGCTGTTGGAGAAGCGGAACATCATCATGTTCTGCACCGTCTCCTTGCCCAGATAGTGATCAATACGGAATATCTGCTTCTCGTGGGCAAAGCGCGATATATCGTCGCAGAGCTTGCGCGCGGAAGCCAGGTCGCTCCCAAAAGGTTTCTCCACCACCAGCCGCTGCCAGCCTCCATCCGGTTTTTGTTTGCGCAAGAGCCCGCATTCGCTCAGGCTTTCAATGATCTCCACGTACTGCGTCGGCGAAACGGCCAGGTAGAAGAGGAGGTTCTGCCGCAGCTCCGGCTCCGGTTGCGATACCAGAAGCTCTTTGAGCTCCAGATAAGCCTTCTTGTTTGAGAAATCGCTCTGGAAATAGCTGACCCGCGAAGCAAATTCGCCCCACGCCTTCGTATCAACCGGCTGGGTGCGGGAGTGGCGCTTCAACCCTTCCAGGAGCTCTTGCCTCCAGCTTTCATCGCTCTTGGCCCTGCGGGCAAAGCCGATCACCCTGTACGGCACGGGCATCTGCTTTTCTTTGTGCAGATGGTAGAGGGCCGGAATCAGCTTCCTCTGGGTCAGGTCACCACTGGCCCCAAAAATAACGATTGTACAGGGGGTTATTTTGCGGCGGCCTGTATCCAGGCGGCATACTACCATCTCTTCCTCCGTTGGAATATATTTCTTTGGACTCATAGCTATTTCAGGCGATCATTCTCCTGCTCCGTTAATATGCCATAAATCGGGAAAATAACAATATCGCTCATCCCTTCATATCCACAGAGTTCCAGACGCTCTGGAGTCTGAACGAAGGGGAAAAAGCTGGGAAATAAAAAGTCAGGGGAAGCCTCTTCCCCCAAAAAAATGGTGCGTCTGAGAGGATTTGAACCTCCACGGATTGCTCCACTACCACCTCAAAGTAGCGTGTCTGCCAATTCCACCACAGACGCACAAGGCGCCCACAATATGAATCAGTTTGAGGGCTGATTGCAAGTTTAATCAACACCGGCTTTTCATTTTTTTTGGTTTTTGGCTCCAGAGCTCCGCTTTTCAACATGCAGCCTTGAACTATTGGGCCTGCTCATCTATCATTCCCTGGTCATGAAATCGGTAAAATCGTTCTTTTTAGTCTGCCCCCTGCTGAGCCTGCTCTTACTGGGGCTTTCCACAACGGGCCTGCTGGCTCAAGATAATTCGGCCACGGCAGCCGATGCGGAAAACGACCTGGAGTGCTTCGTCGCAGCCTACTACTTCCCCAACTACCATCCCAATGATGCGCGTAATGAAAAGCTCAAGGGCAAAGGCTGGTCCGAGTGGGAATTAGTCAAAGCCGCCAAACCCCGCTTTGAAGGCCATCACCAGCCAAACGTCCCTCTCTGGGGCTATGGCGATGAATCCGACCCCAAAGTCATGGCCCAGAAAATTGAAGCCGCCGCCGATTATGGAGTCGATGCCTTCATCTTCGACTGGTACTACTATGAAGATGGTCTCTTCCTGGAGAAATGCCTTGAACAGGGCTTCATGAAAGCCACCAACGCCAACCGCCTCAAATTCTCCCTCATGTGGGCCAATCACGACTGGATCGATATCCACCCCTGGAAGCTCGGCACCCCGCAAACGCTGCTCTATCCGGGCAAGCTCTCGCCGCAAGCCTTCGAAAAAATGTGCGATTATGTCATCAATACTTACTTCAAGCATCCCTCCTACTGGAAAATCGATGGCAAACCGTACTTCTCGGTCTACGACCTCACCCAGCTCATGGCCTGCTTTGGCTCAGTAGAAGAAACCCGCAAAGCGCTTGACCAATTCCGCGAGCGCACCCGGGCCGCCGGCTTTAAGGGGCTCCATCTGGAAGCGGTCGTTTGGGGCCAGGCAGTGCTCCCCGTGGAGAAAGTCCCTGCGGACCCGGCTGACCTTGTCGAAAAACTCGGCTTCGATGCCGTCACCTCCTATGTCTGGATTCACCATGTCTACCTGCAAGACTTCCCGGAGACCGAGTACACCTTTACCCGCGACAGATACATGGACTACTGGAGCCAGGCTGAAAAACAGTTCAAGGTCCCCTACTACCCCAACGTGACCATGGGATGGGATTCTTCACCGCGGGCCCATCAGGAAGACGACTTTGGCAATCATGGGTATCCGTTCATGGCCAGCATGAAGAATAATACGCCCGAGGCATTCAAGGAAGCCCTCAAGATGACCCGCCAGCGCCTCTCCAAACGCCCCGCCGCAGAGCGAATCTTCAACATCAATTGCTGGAACGAGTGGACTGAAGGGAGCTATCTTGAGCCCGACAAGCGCAACGGAATGAAATATCTGGAGGCGGTTCGGGACTCCGCCAAATAAAAATGACGGCTCCGCAGCCGGCAATAGAAAACAAATTTAACCACATTTTTTCGTTAAATAGAGGCTCAAAACGGCTTTACTTCCATCAAAATGCGGTTTACTCTTCTGCAGCGGTTAGCCTCGTTCTCATAGAGGCTAATTCTGTAGGGATAATTGAAATAATAAAATTATGAATCTGGGAAACTCTCTATTAAAGAACTGGTTAACACTTCTGGGAATCGTCGCTTCCCTGGGGGCGTTGTTCGTTTTTGTCCTCCTGGTGGCGGTTGACTTTTTCTTGGGCCACACCAATCCGCATTTCAGTCTGCTGGCCTATATCGCTGTGCCGGCCGTCTTTGTGGGTGGTTTATGCCTGATCGTCGCCGGTCTGGTTCTCTGGTACTGGCTCAATAACCGTCCGGAAGAGCCCGGCACGGGCTGGACCTCCTGGTTTAAGGTGAAAGTGCCTGATCTCAAGGTAGATTTGGCCAAGCTCTCCACCTGGCTCGTCCTCTTATCCCTGCTGGTGGCTGTCGGGGTTTCCGGCGCTGTCGTCACTTTTGCCGGCTACAAAGTTTATGTATGGAGCGAGACCGATGAATTCTGCGGCAAGCTCTGCCATACCACGATGGAGCCGATGGATGTATCACACGCCCATAATCCGCACGCCAAGGTCCATTGCGTCGACTGCCACGTCGGTCCGGGCATAGAGGGCTACGTTTACGCCAAACTCAACGGCACCCGCCAGCTCTATCAGAATTTGACCAGCACCTACCGCACCCCGATCCCTGTCCCGGTCAGCGCCATGTATGGACGCATGCTGGATGGCAAAACCATGATTGAGCATACCTGCATGGAGTGCCACTGGAATGACCGCTATATTGGCCAGCGCGGCAAAACCTTTACCCACTACCTCCGCGATGAAGGCGATATCAAGACCGTCTACCGCCTGAGCTTCAACGTCGGCGGAGTCGATCCGAACGATGGCTCCATCAGCGGTATCCACTGGCATACAGCCGCCGGCAGCAAAGTGGAATTCGTCACCGAAGACAATAAACGCAACGGAAGAGTGATCTGGATTCGCTCCACCACCGCTAAAGGAGACACCAAGATTTTTGCCCGCGATGAGGAAGAATTTGACCCTGATACGCAGAAACTCTTCACCATGACCTGCCTCGAGTGCCACAACCGGCCGGCGCACCGCTATCTTTCCCCGGTCACCACCGTCGACCTGGCCATGGAGCTTGGCTCCCTTCCTCTGGACCTGGGAGAAAACATCAAGCTTACCGTCATTGATCTCCTGATTGGCGAATACAAGACGCAGGCCGAAGCCTTTGAGAAAATTGCCGAAGGGATGAAAGAAGCCTACCCCGATAGCGATCAGTTGCAAAAGGCTACCCAGACCGTTCAGGATATCTACCGGCGCAATATTTTCCCGGAAATGAAGTCAACCTGGGAGCACTATCCTGACCACCTCGGCCACAAAGAATCCGAGGGCTGCTCACGCTGCCATAACAAATATATGGAAGACCAGGAAGATTGGGACCCGATCATTAACGATTGCCAGGAGTGCCACATCATCCAGGCCCAGTACAAAGAGGGTGAATGGGATGAATCCGACCCCAATGGCCTCGATTATGAACACCCCGATGGCGAACGGCAGCGTAACATCAGTACCTGTGTCACCTGCCACATCGGAACCTATTAAAAGTGAGCCTGACACAGAATCTCACGGAGAAGATGCAGGCAACCTGAGCTCTTCTCCCGACCTCCGACGGGAGCCCGCATTGTCGCGACCTTGCACAAGGCGAGCTCCCGCGAGGCTTATAGGCCAATGATAAACGCCCATGATTCACTCACCCCCCAACCTTCATTAGAGAACTCCTCAGCAGATGAATCCTCCTTTTGAGCGCTTCCTCAACCGCAAAGCAGAAATTGGCGAAAACGTCTATCTGGCCAAAGGGGCCATCGTTTACGGCGCCGTCAGACTGAAGGATTACGCCTCAGTATGGTTCAATGCCGTCCTGCGGGCCGATATCAATGAGATTTCCGTCGGCAAGTACTCCAATGTTCAGGATAACGCCGTCTTCCATATCAGCAAAGATGCAGCCGTGGAAGTGGGCGACTATGTGACCATCGGCCACGGGGCCATCCTGCACGGCTGCAAGGTCGCCGACAACTGCCTGATCGGCATGGGGAGCATCCTCCTGGACCATGTGGAGATACCCGAAGGGTGCATGGTCGGCGCCGGCGCACTGGTCACGCCCAACCTCAAGGCTGCACCCAACAGTCTAATCGTCGGTTCGCCTGCCCGTGTCGTTCGTGCGCTGAGACAAGAGGAGATGGAGCAGATCAAAAGCTGGGCTCTCGAGTACTCCACTCTGGCTCAATATCATCTCACGAATAAAATCGGTATCGGCTCACCTCTGGACTCCTGATTTATTATGAATATCTCGATCATTCTCGCTCATCCCAACCCCGAAAGCTATACCCACGCCCTCGCACACGCTGCCCGCGAGGCTATCCAGGCTCAGGGTCATATCCCCTGGCTGCATGATCTTTACGCTGAAAATTTTGACCCCGTCACCCCGCTGGCCGAACTGGCACGCGACCCCGGTCCCTTGCCGCCACTGGTTCAGCAACATATTGAAGAAATAACCCGGGCAGACGGGATCATCATCGTCCACCCCAACTGGTGGAGCGACCCGCCGGCGATTCTGGCCGGCTGGCGCGACCGCTGCCTCAGGGCCGGTCTGGCCTATCGGTTTGAGCCCGACGGCAAAGGGGGGGGCCGCTCCGTGGGGATGCTCGCGGCACGCTTCGCCCTTATCCTGAACACCCAGAATACCCCCCTCCATATCGAGGAGGAAATCCTGCGCAACCCGATGCGCTGGCACTGGCAACAGGTCGTCTTTGGCCTCTGTGGCGTCAAAGATTGCACCCAGCAGCTCATCGGACCGGTCATTACCAGCACGCCGGAGCAGCGGGCGCAGTGGCTCGCCCAGAGCGCAGAATGGATTACCCAAAAATTAAAATCACTTTCCGAGGAGCCGCAGCCATAGGCTTGCCGCTCTCCTTTTAAAATTTATTTTATGGCTGATACGAAAGAGAAAAAACAATCCGAGACCATGGAAAAAATCGTCTCCCTCTGTAAGAGACGCGGATTTATTTTCCAGTCCTCCGAAATTTATGGCGGGATCAACGGCTTCTGGGATTACGGCCCCCTGGGCGCGGAGCTCAAGCGCAACCTCAAAGATATCTGGTGGCGCAGCATGACCCAGGAGCGCGAAGATATGGCCGGAATAGACGCGACCATCATCATGCACCCCAAAATTTGGGATGCCTCCGGACACACCACCACTTTTGCCGACCCAATGGTAGACTGCCTGCTTTCCAAAAAGCGCTTCCGTGCTGACCAGGTAACCCCGCTCACCGGAACCGCCTGGTTCTGGACCGGTGCCGTCGATAAGGAGTCGGGCAAGGCCTGCAACGATCCCTTTTCCATGTTCCAGCTCCCCGGCAAGGATGCCAATGCGGTCCGTAAAGGGGCCCTCCTCTTCTACAAGGAGCGGGGCCTGGAAGAGCCGGAGCTCCAGGGCGAAACCACCAAAGAGGTAACCGAAAGCACCCAGTACAATGAGGAAAATGGTTCCCTTTTGACCGAGCCGCGCGCCTTCAACCTGATGCTCAAAACGCATGTGGGGCCGGTCGAAAGCGCCGATAACGTCGCTTACTTGCGCCCCGAGACCGCACAGGCGATCTTCGCCCAGTTTAAAATCGTCCATGAAGTCTCGCGCAAATCGGTCCCCTTCGGTATTTGCCAGATCGGCAAAGCCTTCCGCAACGAGATCAACCCGCGCAACTTCACCTTCCGCTCGCGTGAATTCGAGCAGATGGAAATCGAGTACTTTATCCGGCCCGATGAAGTCGCCGCCACTTTTGGCCCCTTGCCCGAAGAAGACCCGGGCGGAGAGCCGCAACCCAACTGGGGCTGGAAAGCCTGGCACGCTTACTGGCTGCGCAAGCGCCTGGAGTGGTATGAAACCATCGGTTTGGAGCGCGATTCACTGGAGCTTTACTGGCAGACGCCCGAAGAGCTGGCCCACTACGCCAAGGCGACTGTGGACATCCTCTACAAGTTCCCCTTCGGCACCCAGGAGCTTGAAGGAATCGCCGCACGCGGCAACTTCGATCTCTCCCAGCACCAAAAGTTCAGCGGTAAATCAATGGAATACTATGACGAAGCGGCCAAAACCAAATACATCCCGCACGTCGTGGAGCCCTCTGCAGGTGTCGACCGGATGGTGCTGGCTGTCATCTGCCATGCTTACCATGAAGAGATCGTGACCGATGAAAAAGGCAAATCGGAAACCCGTATCGTGATGAAGTTCCACCCCCGCGTGGCCCCCATCAAGGTCGGTATCTTCCCGCTGCTCAAAAATAAACCGGAGCTGGTCGCCAAGGCCAGAGAGGTTCAGGCCCTGCTGCGTCCCCACATGAACGTCTTCTATGACGATGCGGGCGCTATCGGCAGACGCTACCGCCGCCAGGATGAAGCCGGCACTCCCTTTGGTGTCACAATTGACTTTGACACCTTGGGCGAAGACCCGATCCTGAAGGACACGGTCACTCTGCGCGACCGCGACACGATGAAACAGAGCCGAGTCCATATTAACGACCTCTTGCCGACGCTCTTGAGCAAGCTGCAGGGCCCCAAATAACCTGCCGCTCAGGGTACCTTTTTAAAAAAGGGAAACCTTTCAAAAAACGAGCCGTTTGTTTCTGCTGAAATTCAAACGGCTCTTTTTTTTCCATAAAATTCAAAAAAGTTGCAAACCCCTCCAAATAACGCTATCTTGAATCGTATGAAGAAATTACATTCTCTTGCAAGCATGCTCTTTGCTCTGGCTTTGCCGGCTCTGGTTCTTTTTTCTGCCGGCTGCACTGGAGGCGAGCCGTTGCAGAATAACGGTAAAGCCAAAGAGCTCACCATCTCCCAGTGGGTCAAGGGTGAGCCGGCCGATGTCACTGATGGAGAACATATTTACGTCGTGGAGTTCTGGGCCACCTGGTGCGGCCCCTGCCTGCAAAGCATCCCGCATCTGACCGAACTGCAGAAAAAGTATAAGGATCAGGGTGTTCTCTTTATTGGCGTGACGGCTGAAAAAGCCGAAGTCGTCGAGCCATTCGTCGCAGAACAGGGTGACAAAATGGATTACATCGTCGCTTTGGACAAGAACAATGCCACCAACAAAGATTACATGACGGCCCATGGCCAAAGAGGCATCCCCTGCGCTTTCCTGATCGATAAAGAGGGGTACATCGTCTGGATCGGTCACCCGATGATGCTCGAAGCACAGCTAAAGCAGATTCTGGCCCAATAACCTTGAGCATCTGAACCTGAGCTGACGCTTCTCTCGAGCGCCGAGCGCTGGAGCAACTCTTCAGCGCTCCCGATTTTTTTCTTCCCCAGCCACTACCGAGCCTGCCGAGCCCACCGAGCCGACGGAAGAAGCGGCCCGGGCCCTTTCTGATGCCCTTTTCTTGATCTCCTTGAGAGGGCACTGGCTCTGGCACAAATCACAGTTATCGATGGAAAGCTCGCTGCACGCCTGATCATCGCATATCCGGGTCAGGTTCTTCACCCGCCGGCTGCTGCGCCAGAGGATTCCCCCTGCGCTCAGAAAAACAATCAACACTACAAGAATCGTTTCCAACATATTTCATCTCCCCCGCTGTTCTCTTAATAGAAAATCCGGGAGCCTATCTGATAGACAATCATTGATGCGCTCCACGCCAGAAGCGTCAAGCCGATCAACTGCCCGGCGGCCCACCGCCATCCGCCGCACTCCTGCTTCACGACCGCAATCGTCGCCAGACACGGCGCGCTCATCAGGCAAAAAAGCATGATGCAGAATGCCTGAACCGGTGTGTAGCTCTCTCGGAGCTTCTCGCGAAGCGTCTCGGAGCCTTCATCCCTCTCACCCAGCGCGAATACGATTCCCAACTGGCTGACCACCAATTCTTTGGCCGCCAGCCCGGGCAAGAGCGCCGTCGTAACCCGCCAGTCAAAACCACAGGGCGCCATCACCGGCTCCATCAGTTTGCCTATGCGCCCCACCAGTGAGGCCTCCAGAGAAGCCATGGCGCGTTCATTCTCAATACTGGATAACTTACCCTCTAATGCCTCAGGTTGCAAGTCCGATGCCTGCAGCTCCGCGGCGCGTGCCTCAAAGTCGGCCTTCGCCTCAGCTTTCAGGCCTGGCCATTGCCCGGCCGCCCAGAGAAGCACCGAGGTCATCAAAATAAC
>JAGVTF010000216.1 GCA_019136955.1 Verrucomicrobiota bacterium | reverse complement strand
GACAACACAAATCAAGCCTGCACGAAAGAAGCCGCTGCACGCTCCGCCAAATAGCAACGCCATTTTATGGCTTTTAGTCAGACATGGCAACTATTTTTTTCACTTTCTTAACATCTTTTTTTATAGGTGATTATAAAGTTCCTTTCTTTCATGCAAGAAACACTCCAAGAGCCAATCTTTAAAAAACATCCATAAAGAGTAATATTATTTCATAATCCGTTCTGTGTCAGTAGGTAATGATAAATCGTCATACTTTGGGCGACCGGATATAAAAGCGCGGAATTCAGGTTTTTATGCTTGCCTTATCAAGAAGCTGATAAATAATTTTGCATGTGCCGGCTTTGCAGGGATGGATCCGCAGCAGCCGGCAGCGATTTATGGCTAGCAATACCGTTTTTAATCCGATCAGTGCTCCGGATTACCTTCCTCCAGAGCGACTTAAAGAGCTTCAGGCCGCGCGGCTCCGCCAGCGTGTGAGCGAAGCTTATGAGAAAGTTCCGTTTTTTCGCGCTAAAATGGAGGCGCTCAATGTGGTTCCCGGCGATATCCAAAAAATTGAAGATATTGCCAAACTTCCCTTTTCGGTTAAAAAAGATTTGCGCGATACCTATCCGTTTGGGCTCTTTGCCGAGCCGATGAACAAGGTGGTGCGGGTCCATGCTTCCAGCGGTACGACCGGTAAACCAATCGTGGTCGGCTACAATCAGCGCGACGTGGATGTCTGGAAAGAGGTGGTCGTCCGCGGTCTGGTCTCTGCCGGCATTGGTGCGGATGACGTGGTGCAGGTCTCCTATGGCTACGGGCTTTTTACCGGCGGGCTTGGTCTGCATTATGGTGCCGAGGCGCTGGGGGCGACGGTGGTTCCGGCTTCCGGCGGTAATACTCACCGGCAGGTCATGTTGATGAAAGATTTTGGCGTAACGGTTATCTGCTGCACTCCGAGCTATTTCATTCACCTGATCGACAGGGCCGAGGCGATGGGGATCGATATGAAGGCGCTTGCCCTCCGCTTTGGTATTTTCGGGGCCGAGCCCTGGACCCAGGAGATGCGGCGTTACATTGAGGCGCATACCAGTATCAAGGCGCTGGATATTTACGGGCTTTCGGAGATCGTCGGCCCGGGCGTCGCCATGGAGTGCGCGGCGCGTGAGGGCTCGCATATCTTCGAGGACCACTTCTATCCGGAGATCATCGACCCGGAGAGCGGCGAGGTCCTGCCCGATGGAGAGGAGGGGGAACTGGTTCTGACCACTCTGAGCAAGGAGGCGATGCCGATGATGCGCTACCGGACTCGCGACATTACCTCTCTCGACCCGGGGCAGTGTTCCTGTGGGCGGACTTTGCGGCGGATTCGGCGTATTACCAGCCGCAGCGACGACATGTTCATCATCCGCGGCGTCAACGTCTACCCCTCGCAGATCGAGACCGCCCTGTTATCGATTGAGGGGACGCTGCCGCACTACCAGATCATCCTGCGCAGAGAGAACAACCTCGACACGCTGGAAGTACAGGTGGAGATCAACGCCAACCTGGCCAGCGACACCGTGAGCGGTATCACCGCTCTGGAGAAGCGTATTGCGAAGAATCTCGAGCAAATTGTCGGAATCCATGCTATCATTAACCTGGTGCAGCCGGAGACGCTGCAACGTAGCGAGGGCAAGATACAGCGGGTGAGTGATCTTCGCAATTTAAACCCTGGTTCTTAGTAGTTTAAACTGTTTTTGAAACATCATCCCAACGACTTATGAAGCTCAAACAACTTTCCCTCGTCATCCCCAATGAGCCCGGCGCTCTGGTAAGGGTCTGTGAGGTGCTCCAAAGGCACTCGGTCAATATATCGACACTGACATTGGCCGATACGGCTAATTTTGGCATCCTGCGGCTGATTATCCAGGAGTGGGAGGGGGCGCTTGAGGCGCTTGAGGGCGATGGACTGGTCGTCAAAGTCAGCGACGTGCTGGCGATCTCCATCCCTCATGTTCCCGGCGGGCTCCACCAGATACTGGCGCTCCTCAATGAACACCGGATCAACGTGGAGTATATGTACGGCTTTTCGCTGGCCACTCGCGAGCGCAGCGTCCAGATATTTCGGCTGAATGACACCGACCGTGCCATTGAAGTGCTCTCTCAGGCGGAGGTTTGCCTCCTGGAGCCAGGCGAGCTCTTCCTCTAGCGGGCAAGCCAAACCCAATTGAAGCGCCCGGTTTAGCCGATTCAGGCAGTATAAAGTGTAATAATACGCAATATGACCGAATCCAATTCTCAAGCGGAGTCCGCTCAGCCGCTCCACTACAAGGTGGCCGATGAGCGGGTAATCAGCGTCACTCAGGATGCAGCCGATAAAATATCTTCTCTGCTCACGCGGCAGAACAGGCCCGAGGGGGTCCTGCGAATCGTCGTCACCGGCGGCGGTTGCTCCGGCTTGCAGTATAAGATTGACCTGCAGGATGAGCCGGCGGCCCGTGATATTCTGGTCGAGAGCAAAGGGATAAAGGTGGTCATGGACCCCAAGAGCGTGCTCTACGTATCGGGTTCAGAGCTGGATTACGTCGATGCGCTTCAGGGTGCCGGCTTCAAGGTCAATAACCCCAACGCCACAACCACCTGCGCCTGCGGAGAAAGCTTCAGCGCATAAGCTCCCCCCCGTGCACAAGGGCACCGGTTTGGAAAGCGAGTAGTAAAGAGAGTAATTGAATTGAGAGAAATTAAAGGACTGATATTTGATTTTGATGGAACCCTGGCCGATACCATGTTTTACCACTGGAAGGCGTGGGATATTATTGCTGAGCGCTATGGAATTGAGCTAAACCAGGAGAAGCTCTACTCCATGGGGGGAATCCCCTCCCGCGATATCCTCCTCCTGCTTCAGGAGGAGCAAAGCCTCCCCAAGCTGGATATTGATGGGATCGCCCGCGAAAAGGAGCAGGAATACCTGCGGATGATGGGCCGTGTGCAGTTGATTGATACCATCGCTTCTATCGCCAGGGAGAACCTGGGCAAGCTGCCGATGGCAATCGCTACCGGCGGTCGGCGCTCCATCATGGAAAGAATCCTGCCACAACTGGGGATTGCGGAGTGGTTTGGCGCGGTGGTGACCAGTGAAGACGTGGTCCGCCAGAAGCCGGCACCGGATATCTTCCTGGAAGCGGCCCGGCGGATAGGGGTTGAGCCGCAGTATTGCCGCGCCTATGAGGATACGGAGCTGGGTCTGGCCGGTATCAGGGCCGCCGGTATGGAGGCTGTGGATGTGCGCAAGGTCATCCCCGAGGAATCTCTCGTCTCGAGCCTCTAGTTGTTTTTAGTTTCATTTTGTAAAAAAACGCCTTATACTGGCTCACGGGTTTTTAACAGAGACTTCGATATATGTTCAATGCGCCAATGAAGATTTGTATTGTCGGCACCGGTTATGTAGGACTGGTGACAGGAACCTGCTTTGCAGAGATAGGTCACGACGTTATCTGCGTCGATAACGCACCCGAGAAGGTGAAGATGCTCAATGCCGGACAGATGCCGATTTATGAACCGGGTCTGGAAGAGCTGGTCAAAAAGAACGCGGCGGCCGGTCGGCTCAAGTTCACCACTTCCACTAAGGATGGAGTCGAGAAATCAGATGTCGTTTTCATTGCCGTCCCCACGCCGCCCCAGCCTGATGGCTCGGTGGACCTGAGCTACATGGAGAAGGTCTCGCGTGAGATTGCCGACGTGCTGACCCGCTACAAGATCATTGTCGATAAAAGCACGGTGCCGGTGCGCACGGGTGAGAAGGTTTGCGAGACGATCCGGCGTTACTGCAAGTCCAAGGTGGAGTTTGACGTGGTGAGCAATCCGGAGTTTTTGCGGGAAGGGTTTGCGGTGCAGGATTTTCTTAAGCCTGACCGCATCGTCTTTGGCGTCCAGAGCCAGCGCCCCGTCCATGCCCTGAAGGAGATATACGCCCCTCTCAATGCGCCTGTGGTGGTGACCGATGTCAACTCTGCGGAGCTGATCAAACATGCTTCCAATTCTTTTCTGGCACTCAAGATTTCCTATATTAACGCTGTTTCGGTTATCTGCGAAGCGGCCGGCGCCAATGTGGAAGAGGTCGCCAACGGCATGGGAATGGATAAACGCATCGGGCGCGAGTTCCTCAATGCGTCGCTTGGCTTTGGCGGCAGTTGCTTTCCCAAGGATTTGAGCGCTTTTATCAAAATAGCCGAGCAGCTCGGCTACGATTTCGCGCTCCTGCGTGAGGTGCAGAAGATCAATGCCCAGCAGATGGAGCGCTTTGTCCGCAAGATAGCCGATACACTCTGGGTGATTAAGGATAAGACAATCGGTGTCCTGGGTCTGTCTTTCAAGCAAAACACCGATGATATTCGGATGTCCCCGGCCATCGCCCTCTGCCTGCGTCTGCGCAAGGAGGGTGCGCGGCTGAAGGTCTATGACCCCAAAGCGATGGATAAAGCCAGAACCGTCCTGAAAGAGGCCACCTTCATGGATGACATGAACAAGGTGCCCGAGGGGTGTGACGCATTGGTGATCGCGACGGAGTGGCCGGAATTCAAGAAGCTGGACCTGCAGCGCGCGCGCAAGAGCATGACGCACCCGATTCTCTTTGACGGACGCAACCTCTTTGAGCCGGCAGAGATGGAGGCGCTGGGCTTCATCTATAAGAGCATTGGCCGCTAGGAAAATTTAGAAAAAGACGTAAGGAGAGCCTGAGCCTGAAACCTCGGTTCTCCTTTTTTTATCAGATGATTATTCCGGTAACAGCGGGCCTCATTTTTCGCGAAGGCAAACTCCTTATCACGCGGCGCCCCGGGGGAAGCCACCTGGCCGGACTCTGGGAGCTGCCCGGGGGCAAACAGGACCCCGGAGAGACCCTGCCCGAGTGCTTGAAGCGTGAACTGCGCGAAGAGCTCGGGGTGGAGGTCGCCGTTCACGAGCTCCTCCATGAGTGTGAGCATGAATATCCGCTCAAGACGGTCAAGCTTCACTTCTTCCGCTGCACGTTGCTGCAGGGCGAGCCGCAGCCGCTCCAATGCGCCGAGCTGGCCTGGGTCACGGCGCCGGAGCTCTCTCAATACGAATTCCCCCCGCCGGATGCTTCACTATTGGAGAGCCTCCAGAGAGGGGAGCTTCTGCGCTTCTTCAATCCTTAGCTTCAATGCAGCGGCGCCGCAGATGCGACTCGAAAAAAGAGTTGCCTCTGGGGTTCGACGACGACACGGTAGCTGCCTGAGAGCTCCTCAGTGGCTTGTTCCCAGTGAATCTTATCCGAACTCATCTCCAGCACTCCTTCGTAGTTAAGGGTGAAGGCGACGACCTTGCCGCCCTCGTCTTTTTCGATATCGCCCAGCTTCATTGTCGGCAGCGGCAGAGCGGCGACTCCGACTCGGAAAAAGAGCGACTTGCCCGGCTCGACAACGACTCGGTAGCTGCCCGAGAATTCCTCAGAGACGCTTTCCCAATTGACCATGTCTGAGCTCGATTCCAGCACTCCGGTATAGGTGATGGTGAAGGCGATGACTTTGCCCGTATCATCTCGCTCAATCTCGGAAAAGGTGAGGGATGGTACCCACTCATCACTCCAGACCTGTGTTGGCCGGCCGCCCCAGGGATTGGTCCAGCCTTTGGTTCCGTAGAGGTAATAGAGAGTAGCCTGCGTCTCTTCGAAGGGATTCCTGCCGGTCCATTCGGGCGCATCGCCGCGGAAGTAGACCTTTTCGAGCTGGTCGCAGCCGCTGAAGAGCTCTTCGCCCAAGAGGGTGAGCGACTCGGGGAAGGTGATCTGAGTAAGCCCGGCGGCTCCGCTGAAGGCGTGGTCATGGACCCGCGTGAGCGTAGGAGGAGCCGTATAGCCGCCCGCTCTGCCGGCGGGATACTGGATGAGGGTGCTCCCCGTGGAGTCGAAAAGCACGTAAGTAGAGTCGGTAAGTATGCCAGGGGGCAAGCTGCAGTAGTGCTGGTTGGCACTATTGACTTTGAACTCCATCAGTGCCAAGCAATCCCGGAAGACTCCGTCTTCCAGATTACCGGTCACGCTGGCGGGGATATAGACTCTGGTGAGCCCCGTCGCGCGAAAGGCCCATCTCTCCAGAGTCGTGAGGGTCGAGGGGAAATTGATTTCCGAGAGACTGCTGCAACCATAGAAGGCCCCTTCGCTGATTTTCAGGAGACCGGCGGGCAGCTCCAGATTTTGCAACTGCGTGCAGCCGTAGAAGGCGTACCACGGAATTTCTTTGAGCTTGGCAGGGACGATAAACTCCAGCAGGTTGCTGCACTGATAGAAGAGCGCTTCCCCCAGAACCGTATTCTCATTGGGGAGGATTACTCTTTGCAGGCTGGAGCAGTTGCCAAAGGCCCAGGGGCCGATCTCCAGGACCGAGAAAGGCAGGTCAATCTTCATGAGAGACTTTTGCGAGAAGAAGGCGCGGGGAGCGATCCGTTGCACTCCGCTGGGGACGGGGTAGAAACCGGCCTTGCCCAGCGGGCAGAAGTGGAGAACGGTCTGCTCTTTGTTGAAAAGGACGCCATCGCGGCTGCTGTAGCTCATGTTTTCCTGGCTGACTTCCACTCGGTAGGAGCCGATCAGGGCGTCGAGCCCCAGGTTGCTTAGGCCGCTGCCGAGCCGGACCATTCTGGCAGGGCAGTTGAGGAAGGCGCTCTCGCCGATGCTCCGGACGTTATCAGGGATCACGATTTCATTGAGACTGCAATGGGCAAAGGCTCTGGAGCCGATCCCGCGCAACGTTTCGGGGAAAGTGACCGTTTTCAGCTCGTCATGGCCCAGAAAGGCCTCCTCGGCAATCCAGAGAACCGGATAGCCGGAGATGCTGCCGGGGATAGTGAGCGAGCTGGCGGCCCCGTGGTAAGCGATGATCGTGATTTCGCCTTCGCTCAGGGTGTATTCAAACTCGGATGGCGGCAGAATCGTCAAGGTGGCCGGCTGGTAGCTGAACGTATAGTTGGGATGGAAGAGCCCATCGGCGCTCAGCTCATAGGTTCCTTCCGGCAGAGGCGTCAGGAGCTCATCTATGGGGATACCGTCGATGTAATAGAGCGCTGGACCCTCAAGGGTATCGCCTTTGACCAGCCCCTCCACGCTGAAGCTGAAGAGCGGCAGGGGATAATTGGAGGGGAGTTCGAGGGAATCGACCTTGACGGTGGCCGCTTTGGGCAGCACTTCCAGGGTCATCGAGGGCGGTTCGGCCGGGAAGTAATTGACGTTCCTGCGCGTTCCGCCGGGCTGGTAGCCGGTAATCGTGAAGGTGCCGGCGGCTTTGATACGGAGCATCTTGCTGCTGGTGACCGTGGCAATCTCTTCGGGGCTGGTCAGGAGCGTCACGACCAGGGCGCTGCTGCTGGAGGCCCAGAGCTGTTGGTCCGCATCGCCGTAGGTGAGCGGCTGGCTGACGGGGGTGAGGGTAATGGTCTGGTTTTGGGCATCGGAGCGGGCAGGGTAGCCGGCGAATTCATCTCCCCAGCCGTTGGCGCCGCTCTTATAGTAAACGGCCAGAGTGGAGGGGACGTCATAGAAAATATCCGTTCCGGTTTCGGGGGCGTCCCCCTCAAAGCCGATCCCCAGCAGGGCGGAGCAATACCAGAAGGCGCGTTCTTCGATTTTGGCGAGGCTGGCCGGCAAAATGAGGCTCAGCAACGAGGAGTCGCTAAAAGAGAGCGATGCCAGGGTAGTGGTCCCCTCAGCGATGGTGCACTGGCCGGTGCGGCCCGCGGGGAAGACCAGCAGCGTATCGCCGGCGTGGTTGTAGAGGACGCCATCCCGACTCTTGTAGAGCGTATGCTCGGGGTGTACTTCAAAATCGGTCAGGTGGATGCATCCCTGGAACGCGTTGGGGAGGAAATCGACGATGTTCGGGGGGAGGGTGAAGGTGCCCACTTTACCGGCTGGGCAGATAAAGAGCTGCGTCTGCTCTTTATTGCAGAGTGAACCCTCCTGGCTGCCGTAGTAGGGGTTTTCGGGATGGATATCAAAGCTGCTCAGCCCGACGCAATAAGCAAAGGCGGAGGAATCGATGGATTCGAGCGCTGGGCCGATTTCAATCTGACTCAAGAGCGAGCAGCGGCCAAAGGTCTCCTTGCCGATAAAGGTGAGGCCGGTCGGCAGCTCCACGCTTTCCAGTCGGGAGCATCCATAGAAAACGCCATTTTCCAGACGGCTCAGCCCCGAAGGCAGAGAGATTTCCCTGAGTTGGAGGCAACCGCTAAAGGCGTAGGGGCCAAGCTCGGTCAGGGTCTCCGGCAGCAGGATTGACTCCAGACTGCTGCAGCCAAAGAAGGCGTAGCTCTCGATCCTGTTCAGGGCGTTGCCCAGACGCAGCTCCTCCAGGTTCCGGCAATAGGAGAAGGCCTCCATGCCGATGCGCGTGACGCTTTGGGGCAGCTCGACGCTCTGCAGCGTCTCATTGCGGGTAAAGGCCCAGTTGCCGATGGTGGTGAGGGGCAGCCCTTCGATTTCCGCGGGCACCACGACGGCGGTTGCCTGGCCGGTATAGTCCAGAAGGGTGACCGCGCCATCCTCAATCGCGTATTGGAAATCCTCAATCGGGGTTTGCGCCTCCGCATGGCCCGGGAGCAAAAGGGCCAAAACCAGAACCAGACAAGGAATCCAGGCATAGAGAGGCAACTGTGGGGAGCCTTCAGCGGCGATGGCGGTTGCGCCGCTCCGTTCGGCAGGGGTATTTAATTCTCTCTTCATAACTCACTCAACGCTCTCATTATGCAGGGGAGAGCTCCATTTGTCACTTTAATTCTGGGCTAATCCTCTTTTCGGCTCGGCTCTGGCGCGGCAGGACTGGGAAACGGAGGAGTAATGTTCAAAAAAAGCCTGAAAAAACAGAGTTTTTATTGATTTTTTATTTTTGCGGCAGTAGACTCTCGGCAGGAAAAATGGCTACGTATTGACAAAATAAAGTAGAATGCGCAAGTCGCATTGTCAGCCTGTTTCTATTGAACCCTGTTAATCATGAAATTGCCTGGGG
>JAGVTF010000245.1 GCA_019136955.1 Verrucomicrobiota bacterium | reverse complement strand
TGCTAATCCTTTCGCCTTGAATACAAACAGAATCTACTTCCTGTACAATTGTTTCGGTTTTAGCAGCAAGATCTCGGAGCTTTTTAATGTTCCCAGTACGATTGCGTGCAAAGACAAAACCTGCACCCATACTGATACTCAGAAGCGGAAAAAGATTTGTTGAAATGATCTCAAAAAAATCGGGAGCACTTAGACTGGCTATTTTCTCATTAAAAGGAATCAACATCACTTTTTCAATTCCCAACTGTTGCAAAAGGCTGAGTTTAGCCTCCAGTGGATAAATCATGGGAGGAGCCTTTACGGGGTTGAGAACAGATATGGGGTGTTTATCAAAGGTAATCACCACTGGAAGGGCATCCATCTGGCGGGCGTCTTTTAATACTTGTGTAATGACGCTCTGGTGGCCCAAGTGAACTCCATCAAAAACTCCCAAGGCGGCACAAACACCTTTAGAGTCATGTTTGAGGGTACTGTTAAAAGGTATTATTTTCATTTATCAAGGGAGGTTCAGAAGCATTTTTTGAAGGGCTATCGCAGGCAACACCCTTTTTTTTAACTCCTCTTTGGAAAGCTCTTTTACTACTTCCAAAGGGGTTGCCTTTTCGACAGTAAATGGCCCCGAAACAGTTCGGTGAAGTCTGGTTAAGTGAGCTCCACATCCTATGGCTTGTCCCATATCATGGACTACACTACGCACATAGACGCCTTTACTGCAAGAGAGGATAAAATCTCCAAAGGGTGCTTCATAGTTAAGTATTTCATAGCGGTAAATGTAAATCAGACGCGGCCGCCGCTCAACTTCCAACCCTTTGCGAGCAAGCTTATGCAGTGGCACGCCCTTGACTTTGACCGCTGAAACCATGGGAGGAATTTGCATTTGGTCACCTTCAAAGGTGGCCGCCTGCTTATTGAGGTCGGCCAGTAAAAGTGGCGGCACAGGGGAAGTCTGAGTTATTTCTCCATCGGCGTCATAGGAGTCTGTCGTTTGCCCCAACTTAAAAGTGCCCTCATAAGTTTTATCATCCCCCATTAAGTGATCGCTAAGCTTGGTCGCTTTTCCAAGAACCAGTAAAAGAAGGCCGCTCGCTTCGGGGTCCAGAGTTCCACAATGGCCGACCTTACGAAGGCGAAACCTCCGACGCACCACATTTACCACATCATGTGAAGTGCAGCCGGTTGGTTTGTCTATCAGGATGAGACCATCCACAGAATCTTCATTTACCATTTTGAAGTGATTTTTTCTTTTTCTGATTTTTAGCTTCTTTCAAAGCCAGCCTTAAAGCCTTCATGACCTTGCGCTGAACACTGAGTCGAGTTCCCTGGATCGTAGCGCCGCTGGCTCCGCGATGCCCACCACCACCGAAAAGTCGTGCCACTTCACTCACGTCCACGTTAAGATTCTTGGAGCGCATGGAAACACGAATCACCTCTGAAGCCATTTCCTCAAATTGCACGGCAACGACGACCGGCGCAATAGCACGGATATGGTCTATCAGACCTTCAGAGTCCTCACGCTCAGCACCCGAACGGGAGTAATCCAAGGGCCTGAGCCAGTAGTAAGCTATTTTATTATCTTCGGTCAGCTTAAAGTTATTCAATATTTGACGAAGCAGTTTAACACGCGCAATTGGGTAGGACTGGTAGACCTCCTCGCAAACATCTTCCAGATCAACTCCAAACTCCAACAGCTTGCCAGCCATTTCAAAAGTCTCGGGAGTTGTCCCCCGATACTGGAAAGAGCCTGTATCAGTGGAAATCGCAGTAAAGAGACAGGCGGCAATTTTTGGGGTGACCGGCCAGCCAGCACTTTGCATCAACTGAAAAATGAGTTCACCCGTCGAAGAGGCATTTCCAACCACCCAGTTAATATCTGCGTAGCGCGTATTGCTTTCATGGTGGTCTATGTTGATGAAGTGTTTTCGACTCGTTATCTTTTCGCCTAAAGGTCCCAGGCGTTCAAAACTGGCGCAGTCCAAAGAAATCACGGCATCAAAGGAACAACCAGTACTTG
>JAGVTF010000007.1 GCA_019136955.1 Verrucomicrobiota bacterium | reverse complement strand
CTTTCTCTTTCTGTTCTATTTTATTTTTTTCTCCTCAACCACTTTGGGCCAGACAACTCAACCAGTTACAATTTCTATCCTCACTCCACACACTGAGGAGGTGCGAACTGAGTTCTCTATTCTTTTTCAAAACTGGTATCGCCAAAAGTACGGCAAGCCCGTTTTTTTAGATTGGCGCAATGTCGGAGGCTCGAGCGATACGCTCCGCTTCATTCGCTCTGAATATGCTTCCAAGCCAGAAGGAATAGGCCTGGATATTCTTTTTGGATGTGGTATTGACCCATACTACGATTTAAAAGCAGAAGGGATTTTGGCTTCTACTCTTTTGCGGAATGAAACACTTCTTTCAATCCCTGCATCTCATCAAGGCACTCTTTTGCGTGACCCTGACTCTTATTGGTATGGGGTTACGATTGCAACTTTTGGAATTTTACATAACTTGCGCGTTTTGAACTATAATGACTTGCCGCAAGCTCGACGATGGAGTGACCTGGCTGGCCCAGAGTTGCAAGGATGGGTATCTCTTAGCGATCCGCGGAACAGCGGGAGTATGTATTCGATGATGGAGGCAATACTGCAATTCTATGGCTGGAAAAAAGGGTGGTGGATATTGACCGGGATGGCGGCAAACTCTGAGTCAATCGGCCGCTATGCTACTGACCCTCCCAGACAGACCACCTACGGTAACAGCGCTTCTTCCATTTGCATTGATTTTTATGGTTTCACGCAAGTTTTAGGGGCAGGAAAAGAGAATATGCTCTTTGTCATTCCTGAAGATTTTTTTATCCTTTCTCCCGATTGTATTGCTCTTTTAAAGGGAGCCCCTGAGCCGACTGTAGCCAGACAATTCATTGAGCTAGTCCTTTCTGAGGAAGGGCAAAAAGTCTGGATGCTACCTTTGGGTGTGCCTGGCGGTCCCTCCAAAGCCTCTTTACTCAGAATGCCTGTGCGAAAAGATGTCTATGAGAAGTATCCAGATTACTCTCCTCTTACAGTCTCTCCCTACGAGTCACAGAAGGATGTGAAAGAAAACTCTGAGCCGGAGTTTCACTTCAATAACGAACTGGCTTACAAGCGGCGTGATGTTGTTTGTGCACTGATCGGTGCCCAGCTAATTGATACTCATCAAGAACTGTCAGCTGCCTGGATAGAGGCTATCCGGTCAGGAAAAAGCTCTGAAGCTCTTAAGCAGTTGGGCGCCCCCCTTGTCAGCGAAGAAAAGGTGGAAAAAATTCTACAAGAAGAGTGGCTTGTCCCCGCTCAAAGAAATCGTTTAAAAATTTCTTGGCAAAAACAAGCCCAAGATCGATATCGTTCTTTAAGATCAGCTTTTTAAACAGGGTGCCTACAGTTGTTTGAAGGCGGTATCCGCAGCCCTGATTGTTTTTTCTATCTCTTGCTCCGTATGGGCAGTGGATAAAAAGCCGGCTTCAAACTGAGAGGGAGCCAGGTAAACTCCAGCTTTCAGCATCGCATGGAAAAAACGAGCGAAACGCTCGCGGTCACTCTTCATCGCATCTGCCAGGTTGTAGACAGGAGCTTCCGTGAAATAAATGCAAAACATCGAACCCACTCTATTAAGCTGAATAGGAATTTGACGGGTTTTAGCGATCGCTTTTATTTCCGCCTCCAAGTATGAACCCAGTTTTTCCAAGTACTCATAAGCGCTGTTTTGCTCCAGGAGAGTCAAAGAGGCAATTCCAGCGGCCATAGCCAGGGGATTGCCGCTAAGCGTCCCAGCCTGGTAGACCGGTCCCAAAGGGGCAAGGCAATCCATAATTTCTGCACATCCACCGAATGCACCTACAGGCAAACCACCCCCAATGATTTTACCAAAACAGGAGAGATCAGGTTTGATATCAAAACGCTCTTGAGCACCACCGGCAGCCAGGCGGAACCCGGTCATCACTTCATCAAAAATCAGGAGAGCACCAAATTCTTCAGTGAGCTTTTTGAGTCCTTCCAAAAACCCGGGCTGCGGCAGAAAAACACCGCTGTTACCCGGTACAGGTTCTAAAATGATC
>JAGVTF010000196.1 GCA_019136955.1 Verrucomicrobiota bacterium | reverse complement strand
GGAACCCTGCTATTATCTTTACCGCCAGATCATGGGCAGCCACACCCAAACCGGCCTGGTTGCAACCGTCAGCGCGCAGGAGTACCTTGACGGAACCATCAAGAAACATGAATTCACCCGTCCAGACAAGGAAAAGGACCGAATCAATCATATTGAGGCTCTCAACGCCCAGACCGGTCCTGTTTTTCTGACCTATCACGCCAGCAGAACGCTAAACACTCTCTTTGCTGCAAAAACGCGGGAAACGCCTGTTGTCGACTTCACCGGTATCGACGGCGTCAGGCATGAAGCCTGGGTCATCTCTGATAAAAGCATCCTCAAATCTATTGAAAAAGAATTTGGACAAATGCCCTGTCTCTACATTGCCGATGGACACCACCGGAGCGCTGCCGCGGCCAGAATCTACCAAAGCAGGGGCGGCAAAAATGGCAGTCAATACTTTTTGGCTGTCCTCTTCCCTCATGATCAAATGCAGATTCTTCCCTATAACAGGGCCCTCAAAGACTTAAACGGTTTGAGTGAAAGCGAGTTTTTGAAGAAGCTTGAAGCTGTCTTCACGATACAGGAAAAGCCGTTTGATAAGCCCAGGAGGAATAAAGAAGTCGCCCTCTTCCTTGGGAAACGCTGGTATGGACTCAACTTCAAGACGGGTCTCTCCAACGGCAATAGCCTGCGCGATCAGTTGGGTGTACAAATCCTCCAGGATAAGGTGTTGGCTCCCATCTTGGGCATCAAAGACCCGCGCACCAGCGAACGCATCTCCTTTATTGGGGGAATCCGGGGGACCGTTGAGCTCGAACAGATGGTCTGCTCCGGGGAATACGCATGTGCTTTCTCCATGTTCCCAACTCAGATTGAGGAAGTTATGGATATTGCCGATCAAAACGAAGTCATGCCGCCCAAAAGCACCTGGTTTGAACCCAAGCTGCGGGACGGAATGTTTATCTATCGATACGACAAAAACTAAAAGCCAGAATGAATCAAAAAGTAAATCCGGACCCAAAAGCTCCTGAAGAAAAGATATCCTTCGAAGAGGGTATCAGCAAACTCAGAACGCTGGTCTCCGAGATGGAATCAGGCAATTTGAGCTTGGAAAAGATGATCGCTTCCTATGGTGAGGGAGTGAAGCTCATAAAGAGCTGCCAAACAAGGCTTGGCGAGGCCGAAGGCAAAATCCGCGAATTGATGGAAAAAGGTGGTCAAATATCACTTAAAAAGAAGGAGGAAAGATGAGCTGTTATCTTGATATGGTCAATTCACCCGAGCATGTTAAAAAGCTCAAACCAGACCAGTTGGTTGAGCTGGCGGCCGAGATACGCAATGAGATCGTCACAAAGGTCGCAAACAGCGGTGGCCATCTGGCGTCCAACCTGGGTATAGTCGACCTGACGATTGCCCTCCACTGGGTTTTTGAAACTCCTAAAGATAAATTCCTCTGGGATGTCAGCCATCAGGTTTACGCCCACAAACTTTTGACCGGCAGGAAAGATCGCTTCCATACGATTCGCCAGACCGGTGGACTCAGCGGCTTTGCGCTGCGCTCAGAAAGTGAGCACGATTGTTTTGGCGCCGGCCACGCCGGCACTGCCCTTTCTGCTGCACTGGGGATGGCTGTTGCCCGAGATAAACGAGGCACTGATGAAAATGTTGTCGCCATTTTTGGTGACGCCGCCTTAACAAACGGCATCTCTTTTGAAGCGCTCAACAACATTGCCAGCAATACCAAAAACTTCATTGCTATCTTAAATGATAACAAGTGGAGCATTGATCGCAATGTGGGCGCTGTCTCCAATTTTTTGAATCGCCTCTTAATGAGGCCGACTTTTAACAAACTCCAACGCGAGTTCGAGCGCTGGCTTGGCAAGCTGCCTGATCAGCACGCCTCACTGGCCAAACGCATTTCCAGTAAAGCCGGGGAAGCCTTCAAGCTGGCAGTGACCTCTATTTCCATCCGTCCCAACGAGGAGCAGCCTCTACATGGCCGTCTCTCTGCAGAAAACCTCCAGGATTACAATGTAGATGGCAAAGGCGGTGGAGGCACCAGCAGCTCTTT
>JAGVTF010000175.1 GCA_019136955.1 Verrucomicrobiota bacterium | reverse complement strand
CTTCTCAAAAAGGGGCATTGCCACTATCTGGTGTATGTGAGAGTAACCGCAAACAAGTTTGGCCTTTTTATGGCGGCGCTCTTCATATAGAATTTTCCGAAGAGTCAAAACAATGAAGATTCTATTTATAGGAGACATTGTGGGGCGTGCAGGCAGGGAGGCGGTCAGAAAAAGAGTGCCGGTTTGGGTGAAGGAGCGCCAGGTGGATGCCGTCATTGCCAATGGAGAAAATGCAGCCGGGGGCTCAGGAATCACAGCGGCTACGGCAGAAGAGCTTTTCCGCGCTGGAGTTCACGTAATTACCCTGGGAGACCACACCTGGGACCAAAGAGAGCTTCCTCAGTATATTGAGAAAGAAACGCGGATGCTGCGGCCGGCTAATTACCCTGAGGGCGTTCCTGGCAGGGGATGGGGTGTTTTTGAGGTTAGTGGATTTTGCCCCCCAGTTGGGGTACTTAACTTGCAGGGGCGCACCTTCATGAACCCGGTGGATGATCCGTTTCGAGTAGCCTCGGAGCTGATGCCGCTTTTAAAAGAAGAGACTCCTGTGGTGTTCGTCGATTTTCATGCAGAGGCTACCAGCGAAAAAATTGCCATGGGGCGTTTCCTGGACGGCAAAGCCTCCGCCGTTGTGGGAACGCATACTCATGTGCAGACGGCTGATGAACAGATATTCCCAGGAGGAACAGCTTTTTTGTGTGATGTTGGCTTTACCGGTCCTCATGAAAGCGTCATTGGACGCCGAATTGAGCCGGTTCTGAAGCGTTTTCTAACAGGTATGCCCCAGCGTTTTGAGGTGGCCAGTGAAGATATCCGCTTCAGTGCAGTGCTGGTTACCATAGATAAGCAAACCGGCAAAAGCACGGGTATTGAGAGGATATTTGAAAAACTGGAAAGTTAAGCTTTAATTTAAATAGTTTCATTAAGCAGAGGAAATAATGGGAGAAGAGTTTGTACAGTGGAATTTTGATGATCTGCTTACACCGCAAAAAGAGGAAGAGCAGATTGAAAAAGAGCCGAAACGTAAGGTCTATTCGGTAGAAAAGCTGACTTCAGAAATTAAACTTCTGCTGGAGGAGCGCTTTACCACAATCTGGGTAACGGGAGAGGTTTCCGGATTCAGGGCGCAGAGCTCGGGTCACTGTTACTTTACGCTCAAAGATTCAGGAGCTCAAATTCAGTGCGTTCTTTTCAGAAGCGCTCAAGGGGTAGATCGAAAAATGATCGCCGACGGCAAAAAGCTGACTCTGCAAGGAGATATAAGTCTTTATGAGCCTCGGGGGCAATACCAGTTGATTGTTCGGCAAGTTGAGGAAGAGGGCATTGGAAAGCTTGCAGCGGAGTTTGAAAAACTCAAAAAGAAACTCCAGGCTGAAGGGCTCTTTTCTCCGGAGCGCAAACGCCCCATTCCGCTTTATCCGAGGAGAGTAGGTATTGTTACTTCCCCGACGGGGGCCGCTTTGCAGGATATACTTAAAGTTCTTAGAAACGAGGAAGGTTTTTTGGAGCTGGATGTTGTTTTGGCTCCTGTCAAAGTGCAAGGTGAGGGGGCCAGCGCCGATATTGTAAAAGCGGTTGAGCGTCTCAATTCTTATCACTCTCAGAGCGAGAGGAGTGAAAAGCTTGACCTGATCCTGCTCACTCGTGGCGGTGGCAGCATAGAAGATCTTTGGTGTTTCAATGAGGAGGCGCTCGCCAGGGCAATTGCGGCTTCGGCCCTGCCGGTTATCTCTGCAGTTGGCCACGAAATTGATTTTTGTATCAGTGACTTTGTAGCCGATTATCGCGCAGCCACACCCACCGCCGCCGCTGAATTTATTGTTCAGAACCTTGTAACTTTGCGTGAAGAGCTGAGAGAGAGCTTTAGCCGAATGACTCTTTGGGCAGAGCGTGCTTACAGCTGGGCCGCTGGAGAAATGGAAAACTTGAGCCGCCAGCTGGCTATTCTTTCACCCCAAAAAAGAGTGGAGGATTTTTATCTGCGACTGGATGATATCAGCCAGCTATTGGAGCGTATTATGCAGAACAAGCTTGGCAATTGTGTTAACGAGACACAAC
>JAGVTF010000191.1 GCA_019136955.1 Verrucomicrobiota bacterium | reverse complement strand
GACATGTTGCCTCCAGGTTTAGTATGGGGGCAGCCTCCCTGAATCATAAACCCATCAATGATTCGGTGGAAGGCGCAGCCATCATAAAACTCACTGTCAGCCAATTTTTTAAAATTGGCAACAGTGTTTGGCGCTACGTCATCCCAGAGTTCTATCGTTATGTTTCCCTCACTGGTTTCAATGAGAACCTTGTTTTTTACTTCGTCGCTCATAAGTTTAAATATCTTTTACAACTCGAATAGACTTAATCTCAACCCGCTCTGTGGGCTTACTGGCTTCGCCGCTGGGACTGGCTTCTACAGGTGTTTTGGATATTTTCTCCAAAACATCATCCCCTTTTACCAGTTTGCCAAAACAGGTGTATTGACGATCCAAAAAGGTCGCATCACCTGTGCAGATAAAGAACTGGCAACCGGCTGAATCAGGAGACTGTGACCGGGCCATGGAGATAACCCCTCGTACATGCCTGCGTTCATTAAACTCGGCCTTAATTTTATAGCCCGGGTCTCCCGTTCCCACCAAAGCCATATTTCCACCTGGCTTGGTATGAGGGCATCCACCCTGAACCATAAAGCCATCTATAATTCGATGGAAAGCGGTTGTATCATAAAACTCTTCATTTGCCAGTTTGGTGAAGTTTTCCACAGTATTCGGTGCCACATCACTCCAAAGCTCCAGTTCCATTGTCCCAGCACTGGTTTCTATTACAGCGTGTGGATAGGTTTTTGTCTGATTCTCATTCGGTTGTGTAACAGGTACCATACGCTCTGAGCAGCCACTAAAAATAAGGAAGCTGCCTGCCATCAGTATTAGAACTTTTCCAATTCTTTTCATAACCAAGGCGATTGTAGGTTAATGCCTTCAAAAATCCAGCTTTTCACACAAAAGACTTGTCTATTTATCCAAAGGAGCCAAAACCAGAGCTGTAATATGAGTGTTAAAACTCTACTGGATTTGGATTTCTCCAGCTCATACCTAAGTGTCGCGCTTATGGAAGTTGAAACACGGAAGCTGCTTGTACGCTCTCAAGAGCCGGCAGTTTTCGCGCCGGCAGCGCATACCAATTTGGACGGTATCCTCTTTGTTATTAAAAAGTTACTAGATGATGCTGGTTTAACTCAAAAAAATATTTCGATCCTTTCATTGGGGATCGGCCCAGGCTCATACACGGGCGTTAGAGCCTCAATTGCCCTGGCTCAGGGCTGGAGTCTGGCAGCGGATATAAAGCTTGCAGCCGTAAGCAGTATGGATGCACTGGCTTTCCAGGCCAGCCGTTTGGGTTGGAAAGAGCGCTGCCACATTTTAGTGGATGCTCAGCGCAGTGAGGTTTACCATGCTGCCTATCAGCTCACAGCTAACCCCTCACTGCTCAAACCAGAGGAGCCTCCCAAAATAGTCTCCAAAGAGTCACTTTTAGCCCTTTCCAAGGGAAATGAAAAAATGGCAGGGCCAGACCTGGATAAAAGCATTGGCCCAATTCATCCTCTCTATCCGCTGGCCGAAGATATTGCGATTATCTCTTTGTCGCAAAGCCTCTACCTGGAACCAGAAGACCTTGCTCCTATTTATTTGAGACCCACACAATTTACCAAGGCCAAGCCCACCAGAACGCTACCACTATGATTAATAACTCTTCTTTCCGCTGTTGGGCAGAAATAGATTTAAGCGCTCTTCAAGAAAACCTCTCCTGGATCAGGCATCAGGTCGGCCCAGATGCAAAAATCATAACTGTGGTTAAAGCAGATGCCTACGGTCATGGTTTAAAGGAGATAGCGTCTCACTTGATGAGCTGTGGAACAAGCGCTTTTGGGACGGCAAACCTCAGAGAGGCTTATGATATTCGTTCGCGCGGTGAAGGCTGGCCCATTCTTATGCTGGGAGCCTGTGTTCCCGGAGAAATGGAATACGCCATTCAGCAAAATGTCATGGTGACCGCTTCTACATTTGAAGAAGTTTTAAATCTTTCACAGCTTGCTGCGCACCTCAAAAAGAAAGCCTTGTTGCAAATTAAAGTCGATACCGGAATGGGAAGACTGGGGGCAGAAATCTCTCAAGCTTA
>JAGVTF010000176.1 GCA_019136955.1 Verrucomicrobiota bacterium | reverse complement strand
CCATGCCTTCAAATGCTGGATCGCCTTTTGCAGGGAAGTGTACTCCAAAGCCACTGTTCCCCCCGGGAGGAAGCATAAACTCAAACTCGATGTAGAAGTCAGCATATTCTTTTTCACAGACCAGCCAGGTCCCTCGCTGTTTGCAACCATGTAAAATGCCATCTTCCACTACCCACTCCTCACCTTCAGTCATCGGCACGGAAACATCGTTCCAAGCTGTCACTCTCCAACCTTCGGGAGAGCCATCTTTAGAGAAAAGAGGACGCAAGTTTGCGACCACCTCTGGGTCAGGCAGGTCAGGCTCTGAACTGGCTACAAGGAAGTAGGCGGGACGAAAAAATCTGCCTCTGCTTTCTTGCGGTTTGGGCTCAGCAATACGCAGTTTTAAGGTATGTTCATAAACAGGTGAGAGGTTTTCTGCCAGCCTGCGGTAGTGAGGGCGATAATACTCCTTGGCCCATTGATCAAAGTTCTCCAAGCTGATCCAATCGCCTCCATCAATTGAGTATTCAATACTGCCGGAGTCTGGGCCTATTTCATCAAAAAATCCGAGGTAAGAACCTGTGAAATTCAGTGTCAGCTCAGCCCCTGGCACATCTGATTCAAGCACTTCGGGAAAGTAACCCGAAGGAGTTTTCGATACAAACCTCCAATTTTTGTCAGCCAGAGCCTGCGATGCAGGAACCAACCTGCCTGGCTCCAATGGTAGCATGGAAAGAGGGCTAGGAAGAGGAGCTCTTTGAGGAGGATTAGAATCTGGATTCCATTTAGATAAAGCCAGCTCACCACACTTCACAATCGTACCCGCATAAAGCGTATAGCCAGCATCAGTCGGGTGAACTCCATCCAGTGAAAACTCTTCCGGCTGCCACTTGCCACTATTTACCATCGCAGCTGCAGCAGCACCGATATTGATACTGGGAATTCCGTAATGGTCCGCTATTTTTTCATGTGCCCTGACACTTCCAGGCAAGCTGCCTGCCTTGTACAGTTCAAACCAATCCACTGTAGCAGTATAAATCAGAACAATGTCACATTTGGGATTCGCCGACCATACCTGCCGAACAATTCCTTCCATATAAGCAGCAGCCTGTTTCTGAGTCTCCCCTCCGTCGTTTACTGCAAACTCAATGAAGATGAGATCAGGTTCTGCCTGCAAGCAATCGCGCTGCACACGGAACCCTCCCAGAAAAGAACCGGTTCCTCCCAGTGCAGCATTGACTTCTTTTATTTCCAGTTGTGGAAGTTTAGACTGAATGTAAGAGATCACCTGCCTGCGATAAGAAAATTTTTCATCAGAAGCCCCTGCGCCAGCCGTAATACTTCCTCCCAGATAGGCAATGGTAATTTTTTCCTTGCCTTGATTTATTTTTTTGAAAAAGTTAGGGGTGCCCTGGCGCAATTTCATTACCTTTTGAGGAGAGATTTCATCAGCCCCTCCTGTCTGTGGACCTGCAGTTAACATCTGAGCACTTCCTGCTAAAAACAATCCGGCTAATAAAAGGCAGCGAAAAAAAATTAGTGGCAAATTTGCCTTCATAGGTTTCTTTTTTTAAGAGGTTTTTGTCGTCTATCGATATACACTGATACACCGGTAGTCATGGGAAGCTCGAATTTTTTCAAGAGCACGCTAACTGCAAGGGGGTTAAACTCTTCCAAGACCATATCGGCTATATCACTGGCCATAGATTCCAAGAGATTCCACTGTTTTTTAGCTCCCCATTCACGAAGTCGATTGACTACTTTTTCGTAATCAATAGCAAAGTGCAGGTCATCAGTTTGCATGGCTTGCGTCATGTCGTGCTCCAGCTCAATAGTGGCCAAGAGCCTTTGCGGCCAATTGCGTTCAGCTTCAATAGTGCCTACTCGCATCCGCACCTCTAAATCGTGAATGATAATTTTATCCATAATCTTCCAGCTGTGGGGTAAAGTACGCCCAAAGAAACCTAATATCTGAGATAAAACTGACTCTCTATCTCTCAGGGAGATTATGGCCTTTTTGTTTTCATTTGGCAACTTTACAAATCTACCAAATAAAACCATCTGTTGTTCTGTGTTGCAC
>JAGVTF010000135.1 GCA_019136955.1 Verrucomicrobiota bacterium | reverse complement strand
TAGCTGGCCTTAAAATGTGCCAGGCCTATAAAAAACAATACGGGTGTAACTTCATCAGCTGCATGCCCACTAATCTTTACGGACCAGGAGATAACTATCACCCTGAAAACTCACATGTGGCTGCCGCTTTTATTCAAAAATTTCATGACGCCAAAATGCGGCAAGATCAGGAAGTGATCTGCTGGGGTTCGGGAAGCCCTTTGAGAGAGTTTCTCTATGTAGATGATATGGCCAGAGCCTGCATCCATTTGATGGAGAGCTACTCTGATGAGCAAACCATCAATATCGGCTCTGGTGAAGAGCTCACCATTGCCAATTTAGCGGAACGGGTCCAAAAGGTAGTTGGCTTCAAAGGTCGCATCACCTGGGATGCCAACAAACCCGATGGCACCCCCAGGAAGCTCCTGGATATCTCCCGCATTACCAGTTTAGGCTGGAAGCCAGAAATTGATCTGGATAAAGGGCTGAAGCTGGCCTATCAAGATTTTCTAAATCGCCTGCGACCGCAAAACCAATAGGCGTCAGAGGCTCCTCTGAGTTTACTTTCTTCTGGAGCGCTTTAGGCTACGGGCTTCACGTATGGCAACTCCTCGCCTGGGACGCAATGCAGGCCTCAAGCTTTGAGTGCTTTCATCAAAGTCTACACCATACTTTGCCCTTTCCAGCTCCCGTATTTGATCACGAATCAAAGCCGCCTTTTCAAATAAAAGCTCTTTAGCCGCCTCAAGCATCTCTTTCTTTAAAACAGAAATGGTTTCTTCCAAATCCAAATCTTCCAAACCTTCCGATTCTTTTGAAGATGAATGCAGAGAACTGGAGTTCAACCCTGAAGTGACCAACAAGCCTGCTTCAAGCGGACGAACTACACTGCGTGGAATAATCCCATGTTTCTTATTATAACTCAGCTGTTTCTTTCGGCGATACTCCGACACAGCCAAGAATTTCTTAATGCTCTCCGTCATCACATCGCAATAGAGAATCACCCTCCCGTTCAAGTTTCTGGCCGCACGTCCTGCAGTCTGAATAAGGCTGGTAGCACTACGCAAAAAGCCTTCTTTATCTGCATCCAAAATTGCCACTAATGAAACTTCCGGAACATCCAACCCTTCACGCAAAAGATTAATACCGACCAGAACATCAAATCCTCCCTGCCTCAGAGATCGCAAAATCTCTACACGCTCAATAGCATCTATCTCGCTATGGAGGTACTGTACATTGATACCAACATCTCTAAGATAATCGGTCAACCTTTCAGCCGTTCGCTTGGTTAGAGTGGTTACAAAAGTGCGCTCTCTTTTTTCAGCCCTTTTTTGAATTTCCTCTATCAGGTCGTCAATCTGGTTTTTGAGAGGACGTACATCTACCTCCGGATCAACCAATCCTGTAGGGCGAACAATTTGCTCTACAACCTGACCGTCACTCCACTCTAACTCCCGTGGACCTGGCGTTGCGCTAAGATAGATGGTCTGCCCCTGGCAAGCCTGGAACTCCTCAAACCTCAGGGGACGATTATCCAGAGCGCTGGGCAAGCGAAACCCGTGATCCACCAAAACCATTTTTCGAGAGCGGTCTCCTGCAGACATTCCTCCAATCTGAGGCACGGTGACATGAGATTCATCAATGATCAAGAGGTAGTCCTTGGGGAAAAAATCGATTAGCGTGCATGGCTTGGAGCCGGGAGGTCGTCCTACAATGTGGCGGCTGTAGTTTTCAATTCCAGAGCAATACCCCATCTCAAGCATCATCTCAATATCGTACTCGGTACGAGATTTAAGCCTCTGAGCCTCGAGAAGTTTTCCATTTTTTTCAAACCACTCCAACCTCTCATTCAGCTCTTCCTTAATCGTCTTGACGGCTCGAATAAGTTTATCCTGGGAGGTGACAAACTGTTTTGCTGGGAATACAGTGACAGAGTTAAGCTCGGCAAAGGTCTCACCGGTTAGAGGGTCACTGCGGCTTATTCTTTCCACCTCATCCCCAAAAAACTCAAAACGGTAGGCATCTTGCATCCACGCTGGAAAAAGCTCCACTACATCCCCACGGACTCGGAAAGTCCCACGGCTAAAC
>JAGVTF010000166.1 GCA_019136955.1 Verrucomicrobiota bacterium | reverse complement strand
GCTCCAAGTCTGCCATGTCACTATTTTTATAGCGAAAGCGGCTAGCCTTACAGAGACGTATCCCATCGATAATGCTGGCGTGGTTGAGTTCGTCGGAAATGATGGCGTCTTCAGCTGTTAAAAGAGTTTCAAAAAGCCCTGTGTTGGCATCAAAGCAGGAGGAATAGAGGATGGTATCCTCAGTTTCCAGAAATTCGCTAAGCTTTTGCTCCAAGGCTTTGTGTAAGGTTTGAGTGCCGCAGATAAAGCGCACGCTGGCCATGCCGTAACCCCAGGCTTCCAGACCTTGTTGAGCTGCTTTACAAATTTCTGGGTTTTGTGCCAGGCCTAAGTAGTTGTTTGCACAAAGATTAAGAACGGGAGGACCATCCTCAACTTGCACTACACTGCCTTGTGGCGTGGAAATAGAGCGCTCTTCTTTATAAAGCCCAGCTTCACGAATTTCATTTAGGGTGTTTTGAAGATGTTTTTTAAACGGTGCCTGCATAAAATCTAAAATACTGACTCGGGCACAACAGCCCGCTTGACGTAGCCAGCATTCTATTACAGGAGGGAAGGCTTTGTCTAGATAAGATAGAAGGTTTTGCATTCTAAATCATTGGCGCCTTCATAAATGGAATATTTGCTGACAAAAAGGGGGCTGTGCCTTAATATATCACTTAGAAGCAGCCCCCTAGCAGGCTGGCTCACAGAGAGTACAAAATAAAAGGTTTTAAAAATGTCTATGCCAGAAAATAAAAAAGAGATTACCTCAAGCACAACTTTGATTCCTCTTCCCATTCCCAACAAATTAGCGCCAACGCCAACCCAGGCACCACGCTATTCAATCCAGATAAAAAATGCTGCAGGGCAAGAAGTGGTCGTGGCTGATCCTCGTGCAACCCGCGCATTGGTTGCTTTAATGGACCTGCACGCTGTCATTGGGGGTGCCGCTTCTCATTGGGGGGGGCCTTCGGCCTTTGCAGAAATAATGGCCTCTATTCACGCCATTATGTTCTCAGTTAAGGATCGTCAATGGTATGAGGCTTATAATTTTGTAAATGATGCTGGCCATACCGAAAATGGCGTCTATGCTTTGCGTGCCAACTATGGGTTTGATGGACTGAGCTTTGAATCCCTCAAGGGTTTCCGCAGTTTGCAGAGCAAGCTCACCGGGCATGGAGAGTCTCACTTAAACCCTGAAGGAGTTTTTTTGAGCAATGGTCCCCTCGGTTCGGCGGTGCCTCAGGCACAGGGGCTGGCTATGGCAGATCGTCTTTCCGGTAATGACAGGGTGACCCTCTGTACAATTTCTGATGGGGCATGTATGGAAGGGGAGGCCAAAGAGGCTCTCAGTGCGATTCCGGGCTTTGCGGCCAAGGGGAAGGTGAATCCTTTTGTTCTCATGCTTTCCGATAACAACACCAAACTCTCAGGCCGCATTGACAAGGATTCTTTTTCCATGGAGCCCACTTTTGAAACTTTGAGTGTTTTGGGTTGGAATGTGATCAAGGTGCAAGAGGGGAATTGTCTGGAATCTGTCTACCACGCAGTGGAAAAAGGAATAGAGGAAGCCCGTGCCAATCCTTTGAAACCTGTCTGTATTTGGTTTAAGACACTTAAAGGTAAAGGTGTTAAATCCACTGAAGAGAGTTCCAGCGGTGGCCATGGCTATCCGCTTCAAAATGCAGAAAAAATAGTAGATTTTATCGTTGAAATTTACGGAGGCTTTGAGCACTTGCCGGGTGAGTTTCGGGTTTGGGCTGAGAAGTTGAATGAAGAGTGGATGCTGGCTGAAGTTGCTAAAAAAGCAAAACCACCTGCTCCTGCCACAGTTAAAAAAGCAAAGATTCAAGCTGGGCTCGCCAAGGGAGCAATAGAAGCTGCTGAGGAAGGGGCCCCCGTTTACTCTGTTTGCTGTGATGTCCAGGGGTCAACCGGTCTGGCGGAGTTTCAAAAAGCATTTCCGGATCGCTTCGTGGAAGTAGGTATAGCTGAAGCGAACATGATCAGCGTGGGTGCCGGATTTTCTAAAATGGGGTATATCCCCATTGTTGATGCTTTTGGTCAGTTTGGCGTCACTAAAGGAAACCTTCCTCTCA
>JAGVTF010000300.1 GCA_019136955.1 Verrucomicrobiota bacterium | reverse complement strand
CCTCCTCGGCTGACAATCTTCAAAAGACGCTTGCGGGCCAAAGGCAGATGCTCAAACAATACCCCAGAATGTACCGTCATGTAATCAACGCCTTGCTCAGCTTGTTCACGAATCACTTGCAGGATAAGTTCTTCGCTTAAAGCTTCAACTTTGCCTGCACGTGATAAAGCTTCATAGACAGGCACAGTGCCAATAGGTGCGGGGCTATGCTTGATGATTTGCTTGCGGATGAAGGGGATATTACTGCCCGTACTTAGATCCATTACTGTGTCAGCACCATATTTAAGAGCGTTGTTCAGCTTCTCCAGTTCGAGCTCTGGACAACTTGAGAGAGTGGAGTTGCCGATATTGGCATTTATCTTTGTGCGTAAGAGGCGGCCAATCCCGACAGGCTTTAAATTGGAATGGTGAATATTTCTGGGAATGACGAGAGTTCCCGCGGCGACATGTTTGCGGATTTCTTCTGGTTCGCGGAACTCAGCAGTGGCCACCTGCACCATTTCTGGCGTAGTTATACCGGCAGCAGCCTTCTGCATCTGAGTGATAGCTAAGTTTGACATATTATTTTTTAAAGAGTGTTTGAATTTCCACATACTCCTCCAGCCAGCTTAACCATTTATCTTCGTATTCCTTCATGAGTTTTTGCTCTGAAGCAGTATGGTCGTTAAAGCCTTGCAGATGGAGAATGGAGTGAATGACGTAGCGTAAAACTTCACTTTGAGGTGTTGTGTTGTAGAGCTCTGCATGGGTAAAAGCTTCATCAATGCAGATTAAAACATCTCCCACCAAAGAGTTTTTTTCTGCCCTCTGAGAGTATTGGAAAGTGATGACATCGGTCGAACCAGGGTGGCCCAAAAATTTTTCATTAAACTGTGCCATGCGCTCACTTTGAACAAACTGCCAAGAAAGCTCTGCCCTGGCCACACCCATTAGCGGCAGTAATTCTCGAACCCATGGACGAAGCTGTTTGATATCAATGTGACAGCTTGGATGGAGATTTCGAAAGCTTAGGAGATAGTTTTTTTTCAACTTTAATTAATAGCTACGGGAGTTGACGCGAGCGACGTGGTCGCCGAATGCGCGGTTTCATCTCTTCATCAGGATCGGAGCGAAAAGCTTTTTCATACGCCTCAATGATGCGCTGCACTAAAGCATGGCGAACAACATCTCTTTTCTGAAACTCCATTACCGTTACATTTGGAATTTTTCTTAAAATACGGATAGCTTCATAAAGGCCAGATCTCTTGCTGGCAGGCAAATCCACCTGTGAAGGGTCGCCCGTGATTACTACTTTAGTATTAATGCCCATACGAGTCAGAAACATGAGCATCTGCGCACGAGTCGCGTTTTGCGCTTCATCCAGGATAACGAATGAGTTGTTGAGTGTGCGTCCACGCATGTATGCCAGGGGTGCAATTTCGATGATGCCTCGCTCCTGATTTTTTAGCATCTCCTCATGAGGCATCATATCAAAGAGCGCATCATAGAGAGGGCGCAAGTAAGGTGTTATTTTTTCATTTAAATCGCCAGGCAAAAAGCCAAGGGCTTCTCCTGCCTCCACTGCTGGACGAGTTAAAATAAGGCGATTGCATTTTTCTTCTTTGAGAGCCGAGACAGCCATTGCCATTGCCAGATAAGTTTTGCCAGTACCTGCTGGTCCTACTCCAAAAGTGATATCGCTTTCCCGAATAGCTTCTACATACTTTCGTTGCCCAATTGTTTTTGGGATTACGACAGGTTTGCGCGAAGAGGTATAAATTCGGGCGGATTGAAGAGTCCGCAAAGCTTCCAGGCCGTCATGCTCAGCCACGGTGAGAGCGTGGGCAAAGTCGTGAGCCCGAATGATAATTCCGTTTTTAACGGAGTCTTCAATAAGTCTCAACGTTTTTTCAACTCTATTAACTGTCTGCTCGTCGCCCTCTACCCGAAGCCAGTTGTCGCGGGCAACAGCCTTAATGCCAAATTGTCTCTCCAAAGCTTTGAGGTTAGGGGGTTCCCCATGAAAAAGCTGTTGGGCAAGGCGCAGATTTTCGAAATAATAGGTTGTCGTTTGGCTCATATCTTTTATTTACTCGGAGGGGGCTT
>JAGVTF010000209.1 GCA_019136955.1 Verrucomicrobiota bacterium | reverse complement strand
GAGAGTCCCACCAAAGAGCAGACTCAGCGAAACGCGAGTACCCGTGATCGCCCCAGCCGCAAGGAAAATGGGGTCCCAGTTCAACTTCACAGTCCGCGTAAGCCAATCGCTGGAAAGTATATTATCGGAAAAGAGCCAATGGTTGAACTGCTCAACCATTCTGCCCAGAGACCACATCCCCTCCTTGAACAGGTCCATGCCGCTCATCAGGAATTCACTGACACCGGCGGCGATTCCCGAAATCATCAGCGCCAGCCCGGCCCGCATTCCTTTGGATTCCCCCGAAGAGTGCAAGACCTGAAGCGTTTCGGCCGCCGCACGCCCCGTCGGGAAAGGCAACTGCTCGACATTGACCATCTGGCGCTTCATCGGAATGGCCATGGTCACCCCCAGCACCGCCATGAAGAAGACCCATCCCATCACCAGCCACGTATTCATCGCCTCGCCGTGAATCATCACCAGTGCCGCAAAAGCCGATACCAGAGTGCTGCCGGTTGAGTAACCCGAAGAGCTGGCAGTCGACTGCATACAGTTATTCTCCAGAATGGTCATCGGTTCCTTGACGAACCCCATTTTTTGGAAGGTCGTCCAGAGCGTATAGGAGAGGATGCAGGCGGTCAGCGTTACTCCAAAACCCCAGCCCGCCGTCAAACCGATATATAAATTGGTCAGGGAGAGGATGCTGCCCAGCACCGCACCGGTCACGACCGCCCTCACTGTCAACTGCTTTACGTTATCGCCACGGTATACTTGAAGGTACCACTGACGTTCTATTTCCTCAGGGGTACCTTCAAACTTATGCTTAGGGATACTATGTTCTTCCATGAGCAGGGGGTATATTATTCTGAGATCGGATAATTCTTCAATACTCAATCTTTAAAAGCGCAAATTTTCCCAGTTGCCGGTTGTATTTCTGACATATCAATGCTAAAGTCGCAATCGAACGTATGTTCAAATTTGAGAAAGAGATAGGAGAGTTTATGAGAAAGCAGTTTACACCCTTGTCCGGCAGTATTTTCTTTGCCATTCTTTTTTTTGTATTCAACCTGTCGGCACAGGTATCAAGCCCTCAGGATAAGCAAATGGAGCAGGCGGAAGCTGCTTATGCGGAAAAATCCTGGGCCCAGGCCGAACGTCTTTTTGCACAAATCGACACCAAAGGGCTCAAACCTGAAGAGGCCCAATGGATTGAATTCCGCAGGCAGGCCAGCCATCTCAACAACCTCCTTAGCGCTGAACGCCACGATTTGCGAGAACTTGAAAACAGCCGAGCCGCTATCACGAAGCTGATTGAGCCTGTCGACCCACAAGCACCGACTCCCCCCAAAGACAACTTCTGGGCAGAAGTGACCGAGTTCTTGGGGGATTCCTATCTGGACCAGGGCCGCTGGATTGCCTACAACCAGTACCATAAAGCCTGGGAATACTATTCAAGCGCTCTGGATTACTGGGCCGGCAGTACCCAACTGGAGCTTGCCCAGGATAAGTATATCGAAATCGTCTGGAAGTGCGTCTCTGCCCATGCCGGCTCCCCCACTCCCTATTTCATGGTCTATTCTCGCGCTATTCCCGAAGAGGTCATCCAGAACGCCATCAAGATCGCCCGCAGCAGAGGCGAAAAAGCCCGTATGCACATCTTTCTGGCCACTTCCTACCAGAACCGCATGACCGGACCCGACACCCATTTCCTGGCCAGTCAGGAATATGAGAAAGTCCTCGAATCCGAGAAAACAACCCCATGGTACGACATGGCCCTCATTTACTACGGAGAATGGCTGGAGAACATGGGCAAACTTATCTGGCTCTCCGAAGGTCAATACACCTATAAACCCGATTACGAAAAGGCGCTTCAGGTTTACCACAAGCTGCTCCAGAACTTCACCAAAGAGGAATCCCCCTACTATGAACAGGCCCAAAATGCGATCAAACGGATTACGGAGACGACTCTTGAGGTTTATGTTAATCACTTTTTCCTGCCCGGCAGCCAAATAGAGTTTTCTCTTCGCTACCGGAATGCGGAAAAAATCGATGTGAGTCTCTACTCAATTGATCTGAACAGGGACTTCGCTCCGGGAAACGAAGAAGGACC
>JAGVTF010000265.1 GCA_019136955.1 Verrucomicrobiota bacterium | reverse complement strand
GATAAAATTACCTTTTTCATTCTTCGATTTTCTCCGGTGTTTCATCCGGTTTTTTGTTTTCAAAAAACCCACGCCCCTCCAGCCAGAAAAGGAGATCGCGGCTCCAGGGGTGAAAATCTTTCTCCTCCATCCCCTGAGTAGAAGTCCAACGCTTACCTGCCAGAGCCAGTCCGTGAATCCCCTTCTCGTAGATATGTAAATCAAAGGGAACCCCGGCTTTCCTCAGAGCGGCTGCTAAAAGAAGTGCATTCTCAGTAGGCACCACTTCATCCTCAAACGTATGCCAGATAAAACAGGGCGGAGTGTTTTGATTCACCTGCTTTTCAATGCTCAGAAACTCAGCAAGGCCGGCCGTATAGTTGGGCCCCAAAAGATTCTGGATAGAGCCTGAGTGGGCGAACTCTCCCGATGTAATCACTGGATAGCAAAGAATCGCAATATCGGGACGGGAGCTGAGCCTTTCGATGGGGTCCGCCAGAGCACTGTTTTCCAACTGGTAATGGGTCATTAATAGAGCTGCCAGGTGCCCTCCGGCCGAAGAGCCCATGATCCCAACCCTCTGAGGGTCTATACCCCACTTTTGGGCCTGATGGCGCACAAGCTTCACCGCTCGGTCGGCATCCAGTAAAATTGCCGGATAGTGGTACCCGCTGGAAGCCAGGCGATAGCGAAGCACAAAAACCGTCACACCGTGTGAACTCAAAAAGCGTGCATAGCCTGCACCCTCAAACTCATAGTCGGTGAGGCCCCAATAACCACCACCAGGGCAAACCACAATAGCCGCTCCATTGGATTTACCTTCATCGGGTTTATACACCGTCAGTGTAGGTATATCTTTATCTTCCCTGCCCTGTGCGTAGGGAGCATCAGCCTCCCAAAGCCGTAAAACGACCTCCTGCGCAGAAACGTTTAGCCCTATCAGAACAACTGAAAGTGCCGTCCATCTCAAAAATCTTTTTATCACTATTTCCATACGCCCAGATATGATAGGAAATTTGGGTCTCAAAGAAAAGAGCATCTTGAAAACAAAACTGCCGTTCATCTTTCGACAAACGGCAGTTTTGAATATTACTCAGAGTATTTTAACTCTGAACGCTTTGGGTTAGCGCACCAGGCGGTAGAAACCTGAGCCCACATTGCCCAGATCAACTTCGTAAACGTAGTTTCCATCAACCTCTGCAGGCAAGCCCGCATGGGTCCACGGACCTTCTGCCGTCGGGGCAACTTCCAGGGTTGCGCGAGAGGTAGTGGCCCAGGTAAAGACCAGCTTCCCGGCAACAACGCCGTAAGTCAGTTCAGGATCAGTCAGAGTACCATAGAGACCTGCTTCAAAGATTTCCTGAATTTGATCTGCACTCAACGCATAGTTGAAAAGCGCAGGTTCGTCCAGGGCACCCTTGAAGAGCCTGTCAGTACCGTCATTATCCTGTCCACCCAACGTGAAGAGACTGTCTATTTCAGTCGAAGCATGAGCAACAGGGTTAACTGCACTCTTCAGACCCTGCTCTTCATTACCCAAGTAGAGGACGGCTTCATCGGAATTGACAACCAAAGCCGCAAAATACCAGCTTCCGTCATCAAGCGTCAGACCGCTGTTGAAGGACCAGGCGGCCGGCTGGCTTCCCCAGCTGTAGCCCAGCGCATTCCCGCGGACGAAGGTCAAACCGGTGAACACACCCTTATCAGTGCGATTCACCATCATCGGTGTGTAGTCGACCTGCGCACCATCTCTCTTCACCCAGCAAAGCATGGTTGCTTCGGAGACAGTTCCCATACCGATAGAAGGAGCCACCATGGTGCTGTAGAGCTCTGTGCCCTTCAAACCACCACTGAAAGCTACTGCGGTATTTTCATCCCTGGCAATAGCTCCTGGAACCTCCATCACGTTGCCCGAGGCATAGGCTGCATTGAGCTGGTTAGCATAATCGGCTGCCAGTCCGGCACCCTTTGCTTCACCCAGTCTCCAGTATGCCCAGGGGCTGTAGCTCACGACCACAGCTTCATAGTCACTTGCAGGCTCACGGAAGCTAATCGTTGCGGCATCAGAAACCGTAAAACCAACGATGTTGGTGATACGGGCAGTCCAGCTGCC
>JAGVTF010000028.1 GCA_019136955.1 Verrucomicrobiota bacterium | reverse complement strand
CTTTGACCTGAAGCTGATGGACCCCGCCCTGCACTTGCGCTATACCGGCCGCTCCAATGAACTCATTTTGAAAAACCTTGAGAACCTCAGCCGTGCGGCTTCCGCGCCAAAGCTCTGGCTGCGGATACCGGTTATCCCGGGAGTGAACGACTCGGGGCCGGAGCTGGAAGCCTTGCTTGGGAAGGTGGAATCGTTGGGCAGGGTGGAGGAGGTTCACCTCTTGCCCTATCATAAAATTGGGCTGGAGAAATATGCGCGGCTGGGGCGGCGTCCGCCAATGGAGGCGCTGGAACCGCCGAGCGCCGAGGCGATGGGGGCGCTCCTGCAGCGTTTCAGCGAAGTCCACCCGGTCGTTAAAACAGGTGGTTGAGGTTTTGTGGAAGACAGGAAGGTAACAATGGGAAAAGAGAAACTCAAGATCGCCCTCATTTCTCTGGGCTGCGCCAAGAATCTGGTCGATTCAGAGGTGATTCTGGGGAGCCTGCTGCAGCATGAGATGGCGCTGACCACCGATACGGCCGACGCGGACGTGCTCCTCATCAATACCTGCTCTTTTATTGAATCGGCGCAGGAGGAGAGTATCAGCGTCATTTTGGAGGCGGGCCAGCGCAGCGGACCGGAGCCGAACCGAGAACGCCCTGAGCAGGCGATCGTGGTGACCGGTTGCCTGCCGCAGCGCTTTGCCGCCGATCTGCCCGCTCTGATGCCCGAGGTCGATGCCTTTATGGGAGTGGACCAGTTGGAAGAGGCACCCAAAATCATCCGGCAGGCGATTGCGCGGCGCCGTGAGGTTTTGAAAATCCAGAGCGAGCACTCGGGCAGGCGCAAACAACCGCCGCTGCCGCCGCCCTCCATCAAGGTGAACCGTCGGCCTGCCTATATCCACACTGCCAAAACGCCGCGACTCCCTCTCACTCCCGGGCATTTCACCTATATCAAAATTGCCGAGGGATGCAATCACTCCTGCACTTTTTGCGCGATCCCGCAGATTCGCGGCCGCTATCGCAGCCGTGGCCCGGAGGATATTCTGGAGGAGGCCCGGGGCGCCCTCAAGAGGGGAGTGCGCGAGCTGAACCTGATCTCCCAGGATACCACCTGGTATGGGCACGACCTGCTCCGGCTTGCCCGGAAATCTCCCCCCTCCCTGAAGCTTCCCGCTGAAATTACTCCCGAGGAACAGGACCGGGCCGGACTGAGCGCCTATCTCCTGCGCAAGGTGGGCGCATTGCGCGGCGATTTCTGGGTCCGCCTGCTCTATACTCATCCGGCTCACTGGAGCCCGGAATTGATTGAAGCGATGGCGCGTGCCAAAAAAGCGGTCAAGTATGTCGATATCCCGCTCCAGCATATCCACCCGGTGATGCTCGAGCGGATGGGACGCCGGACTTCGGAAAAGACGATTCGCAAGCTTTTAGAGGATATCCGGCGGGGGATTCCCGGGGTGACGCTTCGGACCACTTTCATTGTCGGCTTCCCGGGCGAGACCGAAGAATATTTCCAGAGCCTGCTCGATTTCGTGGCCGAGCAGCGCTTCCAAAAGGTCGGCGCCTTTACCTATTCAGCGCAGGAGGGGACCCGTGCCGGCGTGATGTCGGGCACCGTCCCGGAAGCGATAAAGCGCAAACGGCTGGAGCGGCTCATGCGGTTGCAGCGGGATATCTCTCTGCGGGCGCACCAGGAGGCTGTGGGATCCACTCAGCGGGTACTGGTGGAGCGGCAACTGAGCGAATCGGAGGCGGCCGGGGTGGAGGTCAGTACCGGTGAATCGGGTCAGACCCGTGGTAGTACGGGTCGGTTGCTGAGGCTGGAGAGCTCCTACTGGGTGGCGCGCGCGGCGGGCGATGCCCCCGACGTGGATGGGCGGGTCTACCTGAAGCACTCGGATTCTTTGAAGGCCGGAGAATTCGCCCGGGTCAGAATCACCGATTGCCGCGAGTACGACCTTCTGGGCGAAGCGCTGGAACCGTAGGTAGGCGAGTAGAGCGAAGGAGTTAAAAAAGAGTCACCCGCACTTACGTACGGGTGACCTTGTTTGAACTGATATAACTATTATGATGACTTGTATTAACTATGCAAAGCTACTACACCGCAGCTATTCACAACTAAAACTACTACTTGCTTTTTTGATGCGCCTTGTCGCTTAGCTTGATGACGTAAAGAGCAAGGCTTTCGATTTCTTCCTTTTTGAGCTTCTTGTTCAGGGGTTTCATAATGTTTTTATCCCCTTTGGAGAGCCCATCAGAAATGATCTTCATCAGTTCCTCTTGATTATCTCCGAATTTTCTCTGGATTTTCTCAGAGGTCAGGTCTGCGGCATTTATTTTGCGAGCGATCATCGTGCGAGCTTTACCATCCTCACCGTGGCAGAAGGAGCAATGTTTATCCCAGTTTGACTGGGCTTTCCTATCTACCTGCGTGGCTGCACCCGCTCCCAGAGCAAGCGCAAGAACGCAAATAGCGGTTAACATCGTTTTCTTCATCTGTTCACACATTCTTTCTTTTGATCACAAGCCGGTAAATACCGATCGGGGAGAACCCCGACAGGGAGGAGATGCGGACGGCAACCCTTCCGGCAGACCCGTGTTGAGCTGCAGGCAAACTCTGCCGCTCAACTGAAAGGTTAGACGCCTGGGATGGCGGTTTATTCAAAAAGGGGAAAGATTTTTTAAAAAGGGTGCGGAATTCTATTTTTCCGGCGCTTCCTCCGGGATAATGCTTCCGGCCTGGCCTGCCAATGTTTTGAGGAGGTTGTAATCCCGGCGGTTATCGGCCGGGTCAAAGAGGTAGCTCTTTTCCAACTGCTGGAAGTATTGGCGGCGTTTTTCAAAGTCTGGCCGCAACTGGCGGTCGCGCGTGGCGATGTAGATCGCTGCCAGTGATTGTTTATCGCTGATCTCCACGCCTTCAGAGGTTACCTGGTAGGCAACATCATAGGTGCCATCGGCATCT
Source organism: Verrucomicrobiota bacterium (assembly GCA_019136955.1). GTDB lineage: Bacteria > Verrucomicrobiota > Verrucomicrobiia > Limisphaerales > UBA1412 > UBA1412. The sequence continues at coordinate 10,103 of JAGVTF010000028.1, read as the reverse complement.
ATCCGGAAGACCTCCAGCGGGGCGCGTAAAAAGAGCGGCAGCGAGAATTCAAACTTCGACTCCCGTGGCCGGCGGAACCTGAAGGTGCGGCTGCCGCGGTCGATCTCATAATCCAGGTCCAGCGCCGTCAGGAGAGCGCCGCGGGGGCAGATAATGGAGGAGAGCTCCCAATCGGGACGCGGCTTCTTATCGGTCGTCTCCGTGATGCGGTTCTCCCAGGAATCCCCGTAGAGGAAGAAAATCTCGAGGGTCAGCGCCTCGCGGTTTATCTTTTGGATCGGGGTAATGAGGTCGCGGTATTGAACCAGTGAGCCGATATTGAGATTGAACCAGTTGAGGGAGGAGACCCGCGCGCTCAAGGTTTGCCAGGCCAGGTGGCGGAGTTCGTCGGGGGTGGGGGCCAGCCGTTTGCGCTCTCCCGAGCCGCTCCAGCCATCAAAGGGGCCCTGCACCCAGGCGGCTATGGAGAGCGGGCGGTTGTTATCGCGCAGGTTACGGGTCAGGATGCCCATGGTTTCCAGGGGGGCTCCCCAGTTGATGGGCCTGCCCCAGCGTTCATAGGCTTCCCATTCCTCGAACTGGTTGGGGATGGCCAGGCGCGATATATTAAAGTGGGGATAATCGGAAATCCCCGCATAGTGGCGTGGGAATCCGGAATCCGCCATAGACGCGCAGCAGGGCCAGGGCATCCTGCGGCGGGCAATGGTTAATATCATCCTGCACATTGCCCAGGGATTCCGCCGCGTGGATATTGGGCAGCGTGGAGTCGGTATCGAACTCTGGCAAAGGCTGGGCCGGGCCCATTAGCTTGAGCGGATATATCTGGTAGAGGCCGCCTCTGTCGGTCTGGTCGGTGTAGCCCTGGATATTCTGTATATTGGCCGTATTGATATGGAGGCTCTTCAAGGTTTTGAGCCAGGTTTCGGAGGAGAGGATATTGCCACCCTCGCTCAGGGGGGCGGAAATCCAGCCGGCACCAATATCGAAGGATTCGCGCCGGACGCGGAGTTGCTCCCAGAGGCAGAGTTGCTCGGAGCTTTTGGCCGGATTCTCCAGGCAGACCTCGATGACGGCGGTGGTCAGTTTGAGATGGCTGGGCGGGATGACGATTGCGGCCAGCTTCTGGCCCGGCTGCAGGACTCCGCTGGCCGGATAGGTGGAGATGCGCTCCAGCGTCGCAATCTCCCTGAGCAGCCGGAAGGAGCTCTTCAAATATGGCTGATAAATTCGGACCGAGGAGAGCTTCCAGTTTTTCTGAGAGAGGTTCTCCAGATAAAAGACCAGCGAATCGGGCCGGAGCGGGTCGGTGCCGCTTGAGAGGAAGCAGAGCGAGGATATCCGCGCCTGGGGTTGGGGCAACGTCAGCTCCAGTACGTTTTTGCGTGCATTGAGCCAATCGGTAAACTCGACTTCAAAGGAGCTGCCCGGCTCTACCCATTGCGGGGAGAGTGAATTGAAGGAGAAAACGCTCAGCGCCCCCGGCGGCAGAGAGGTGTCCCCCTCGGGCCAGTCGTCCGGGGAATCCTCCCAGGCCCAGACTTTGTTGAAGACGTAGCGTTTGGGTTCGTTGCCGTTTATCCGCAACACGTTGATATGGACAGTATCCTCCGGGCGCTCGGAGTTGTGCGGAGCCTTGTTGCGGAGGAAAATCTGGACGCGGCCTGCCGGTGGCTGAGCGGCCTCGGCGGCGAATTGGATCCCTTGCGGATGCTCATGCGGGCTCACGGTGACGCCGACCACCTCGAGCGGGAAGCCCGGCTCCGCAGGCTCCGGGGCCGGCTCCTCTTCCTGCGCATTGAGGCTGAGCAAAGGCAGGAGCAGGCAAAGGCAAGAGAGAAGCGCCGGAGTAAAGAGTGAACCGAGAAAGCTGAAACGGCCGGCCGCTATCGCCGTGAATGACGGCCGCGATGACGGCTCCCTGCCGGTTCCATGAATCCAATCAGTTCTCTTTTCCTTATCCATCCCTTTTCTCTCCTTCCTTACGATGCCGGGCGCTAGGGGAGCTGGACCTCCAGCGGGACCGGGCTCACGGGGAATTCCTCAAAAAACGGAACCAGGGTTACTTTTTTGCCTTTCAGCTCGGCCGGTATCTGCCACCACCAGCCGAGGAAGTCATGCATAAACTGGTGGGAGCCAACCGGAGTTTCACCGGAGAGTATCTCCACGCGCGGTCCGGTGAGCGGCTCCATGGAGCGGCTGGCGGGCTTGTAAACGGAGAAGTCTGAGTAGGTTTCGCCTCTCTTGCCGGTGACGTCGATATAGAGCTGCAGCGTATTGGCGCTCTCGGCCCCTTCGGGGCGGCAGACATTGAGGGTGAGCTTGAGCGGCTGGCCCCAATCCGCCTGGAAGCTCTCATCTTTCGCAATGGTAAAGGAGATCGCCTCCCTTGGGCCGAAACCGCTCAGCGGCAGATGGGCGATATTGCGCTCGGCATCGCGTGAGCGCAGCGCGAACTGGCTCAGGAGATACTCCCCGGCCGGCAGCTCTACCTTGCGCGTATTGGCGTCAATCGTGATCAACTGCCACTTGCCATCGCCGTGGAAGGTGCCGTTTGTGGCGCTGGGCGGCTGGTAGCCGGTTTTGAGGGCCACCTGGGTCCGTTTATCGGATGAGCGGGCACTCTCGAAAAAGCCAGTGGCCAGCGATTCCTCCACCGGTGCGACGCTGAAAGATTGGAGGTCGGGGGCGATCTGCCAGGTGTAGAGCTTTTCTTTGATATGGATATACTTGCCGTAAGGTTCGCACTCGTTCAGAGGCAGCTCGCAATCGAAGCTGGCGTTGTTATTGTAATCGCGGAGCACGTAATCGGAGGGGAAGAACTCAATCGAGCTGACCTTCCTGCCGCCGTCAAAGTAGAGGTCGTCATTGAGCACCTCGCGGTGGGAGACCTCCTGGGAGAAGGCGAAATCGCAATAGGCGTCTTTGAAGGCGACCCGTTGCAAAAGCGGCGGCACGTCGAGGGTTCCCTCCAGCACCCAGCCGCTGCGGATGGCTGCGAAGCCGACGAAATCGATGAACTTGCCCGTGGCCGGGTCCATATAACTGCGAGGCGCGCTGAGGAAGCCCGACTCCAGATACATCACCGGCTCGATGATGGAGCCCTGCGGCAGCGTTCCCTCCGGCAGCGGCAGCGTGAAGGGCCCGAAAAACTTGCGGTACCGGCTGACTTTGTGGTCTCTCAGGACCGGGTCATCGGTCAGGTCGCCATTGCCGTTAAGGTCGATGATGACGGTATCGAATCCCTCGCCCAGAGTCCGCTCGGTGAGCCGCATGATCATGACCGGCTGGCCCCAGGTGGCCATGGTCGGCGGAGTGGGGAAGTTATCCCCGAAGACGACGGGGCGCTCCTTGCTGAAGAGCCGCGCATAGAGTTTGCGGGAGGTGGCGGGAGGCTCCTTGAGGAGCTCCGGCGGTTTGGTTTCCGAGAGGATGACCACGGTGCAATAGCCTTCGGGGCTATGGAAAGCGGTGCGGGCATCGAGTTTTTTGAAGTGGAGCGGAAAAGTGCCTGAGGCCCCCGAGACGGCCAGAGCCGCCCAGAAGAGAGCCGATAAAGCCAATAAACATCCAGTCTTTTTCATAGATAGCGTTGATTCTGTATTTCGAGCCCGGAGCCCTTTCGGCATTGACCCCCGAGTGGAGGCTATCCTCTCACGGAACCGCCCCCCGGGTCGAGCCGCAATGATCACCCCCCGTCCCTCTTTTTCAACCGCGGTTTGCGCCTGTTTTTGAGGCAATGCGCAGGGTAAGGAACCACGGATAGACACAGATGGACACGGATTTGAGAAGGAGCCTTTGGAATTGCTGTTTGTTTTGACTTGAATGCCAACCTGTCTTATTTCGCACTTCAGTTTGAACCAACACAATCAAAAACATCTGTGTTCATCTGTGTCCATCCGTGGTTTCCAACTGCATTGGAAGGAATCCGGCAAACCTAAGGTATGCGGAGCCGCTTTGTGTTCAATAAGCATGAATCGTTTTCTCTCTGCATCCCGTCGGTGGCGCATCCGAAGATTCTTTTTAAAAAATCTGTGCGAATCTGCGGAATCTGCGGTTTATTCTCTTCCTCGGTATTCCCATTCCGGCGCGCATATTTTAAGGCAATGCGGGCTACCTTTTTTTTGAGAAAATATTTCATTATTATCTTGAAAGGTGGCGGTAATTGCTATATTTTATAAAGACGGATATGTTTTCCCGTCAAAAAAATTTATACCTCAGACGAGAAAGATAAGGTGTTCTCTATGAAAAAAAATTGGATAATGGCCCTTTTAGGGCTTCTTATGGTGTCCGGTTGGACGCTCAATGCGCAGCCGTTGCCTGCTGCCCTGGAGATTCTCAAAACCGGGGACCAAATCAAGCTGACCTGGGAGGGTGCTCCCGAGGCTGCCTACACTTTGCAGGTGACCGAACGCCTGCAAAACAACATCTGGGTTAATGCCCCCGGCAGCACGGTCTGGCCGACGCACGACACGCAATGGACTTCTCCTTTTGACCCGGCGGCTTCTTCCCAGAAGTTTTATCGCCTGGAGCAGGTGGAGCCCTCAAACCGTGGAGCTCTCCTTTCCATCACTCCGGCCGCTACCTATTCCAAATTTTTGCTTCAGTTACTCGTGGATCAGATGGCTCCCGAGCTGGGCGTGACTTTCCGCTATGGGGTCGAGACCTACAAGGTCAGCTACGAAACGATCACCCCCCGCGGGGATAAGACCCTGGCTACAGGCCTTATCTGCCTGCCCGCCAAATGTTCGTCGCCTCTGGGCGTTATCAGTGTCCAGCATGGCACGATCGTTTTGAAGTCCGATGCTCCTTCCTATTCGAGTGATTCTTCCGAGGCGCTTATTTCCGTAGTGTGTGCCGGAATGGGTTACGTATCAGTCATTGGCGATTACCTGGGACTGGGCGACTCGCCCGGTTTCCATCCCTATTGCCATGCAGGCTCGGAAGCAACAGCCGCGATTGATCTATTGCGCACTGCCAAAGGTTTTTGTGCAGATAAAGAGATATTCCCTTCCGAGCGCCTTTTCCTGATCGGTTACTCCCAGGGAGGACACGCCACCATGGCGCTGCAGCGGGAGATTGAAACCCGTTACGCCAAAGAGTTTAACATCGTGGCATCGGCTCCTCTGGCTGGACCTTATGATCTGTCCGGGACCATGGCCGAAGATTTCCTCTCGCCCAATCCGATGAGTGCTATGGGGTATTTCGTCTACATCATGGCGGCCTATCAGCATGTTTACAATCTGGTTGATTCTCCTGACGAATTCCTCTTGCCTCCTTACAACGAGACACTGCCGCCTCTATTGGACGGTATGCACAGCGCTGACGAGATTGATGCGATTCTGCCCGAGCGGGTGGATCAAATACTACGCCCCGAGTATCTGGCAGCGGTCCAAAATGACCCGAACCATCCTCTCCGAGTCGCTTTGAGAGAAAATGACACCTGCAGAGGTTGGGTACCCCAGGCTCCGATGCGCCTCTGGCATTGCTCGGGCGATCACGACGTCCCTTTCCAGAACTCGCTGGTGGCCGTGGAAGAGTTCCGCAAGGTGGGTGTCGAGGTGCCGCTCACCGACCCGGTTCCCGGGGGTGACCATGGCGACGGTGCTTTTCCCTCTCTCATTCAGGCTTTTCAGTGGTTTATGACCTTTGAGCCGGTGGGGCTTGTAGCCAAAACGGATTTAATTTGGACAAACTAGACTGATTCAGATTTAGGGCTTACAATGGCACCGGCTTGTACCTTCGGGAAAATGAAAATTATTTCGGAGGTGTTGGCTGGTGTCCTTGTTCTGTAGAGGGCCTGGTTTCGGGAACAAAGTATGGAAGATTAATAGAGATGGATGATATCGGATTTTGGGTAGCGTTGGCCGCTGTGGCTCTGGGCGCAGTGGGTGTGATCGTCTGTTTGCTTTCCCGCTCGCGCGATAAGGCGGAGCTGGCAGTTTGCCGGCAGCAGGGCGAGCAAATCCCCAAGCTGCAGGAGGAGCTCGCCCGCAGGGAAGGGGAGCTGGGCAGCGCCCGCGAAGCTTTGAGCCAGAAACAGCAGGAGCTGGCTGCCGTGCAGGCGACTTTGCAGAGTGAACGGGCAGCCTCCAGGCAAATGGAAGAGAAACAGCGCCAGACATTGCAGGAAGCGGAGAAAAAATTTGCCGATGTTTTTAAATCGCTCTCCGCCGATACGCTAAAATCGGCCAATGAAGAGCTGTTAAAACTGGCCGACCAGAAATTCCGTGAGCAGCAGAAAGGCTCCGAGAGTGAGCTCGATAAACGCAAGACGGCGATTGAAGAGCTCCTGAAGCCGGTGCGCGAGCAGCTCGAGCGGCTGCGTGCCAGCAATGAAGGAGTGGAAAAAGAGCGTGTGGGGGCCTATAAGGCGCTTGACGAGCGGCTGCAGAATCTGATGGAGACTCAGCAATCACTGGATATCCAGGCCCGCAAGCTGGTGGAGAGCCTGCGCAAACCGCAAATCCGCGGCAGTTGGGGTGAAATTCAATTGCGGCGGATAGTGGAGCTCTCCGGGATGCAGGAGCATTGTGATTTTGCCGAACAGGTCAGCGCCGTGGCCGATGCGGGCAATCGGCTGCGTCCGGATATGCTGGTGCATTTGCCGGGAGAAAAGGTGATCGTGGTGGATTCCAAAGTGCCGCTGGATGCCTATCTCTCCGCGCTGGATGCCTCTGAACCGGACCAGCAGCGGCAGTTCCTCGACAACCATGTCCGGCAGCTCAAAGCCAAAATATCGGAGCTGAGCAGTAAATCTTATACCAGGGATTTTGGCCGTTCGCTCCGGTTCGTCATCATGTTCGTCCCGGGTGAGGGGATTTTCAGCGCGGCCTGGAACCGGGACCCGGGGCTGATTGAATTCGCGCATCAGAATAAAGTGATGATCGCCACGCCTGTCACTCTGATCGCCCTTTTGGAGACGATCGCCCAGAGCTGGGCCGAGAGCCGGCTCACCGATGAGATTTTCCAGATTCAGCGCAATGCCGGTATGCTTTACGACCGGATGCAGGTGCTGCTGGGGCATATCGCCGCCGTGGGGTCTCATCTGAAGAGAGGAACCGAGGCGTATAACGGGTTGATCGCCTCGCTGGAGTCGAGATTCCTGCCAGCGGCCCGGCAGATGCAGGAGCAGAGTCATCTGTTGCAGACCAAATCAAAAGAGCTGCCGGATTTGCTTCCGGTAGAGACGATTGTGCGATTTCCGGAAGAGACGGCCCTGGAGGGATTGGAAGAGAAGGGTGGGGAGTTAAGCGAATCTAATGATTAAAGCTGTGGCTTATTAGAAAAACTTAACCTTCCAAGTAGAATTTTTTACATTTTTTCTGCTTGCCGCTTGCAGGGAGGTTTTTTTTATGCTAGTTTTTCCTCGTTATGGTCACGCGGGACCCTACCGCGCCCAGCCGACCTCCCGTCGCTTACCCCCACCGGGTGAAGGGAGGCGTTACTCAAACAGGTGGGAAATCTCTACCGAAATAGAATTAGAATGTTAGGTCAGTGCATTACCAAAAACGAAGCCTTAATCGCCTGGGTTAAGGAGATGACCGATCTTTGCCAGCCAACCAATGTCCATTGGTGCGATGGCTCAGATGAGGAATATCAGTACCTCTGCGACCTGATGGTCAAGAGCGGAACCTTCACCAAGTTGAACGAGAGCAAGCGCCCGAACTCCTACCTGGCGCGTTCACACCCCAGCGATGTGGCTCGTGTAGAAGACCGTACCTTTATTTGCAGCAAGACGAAAGAAGAAGCGGGACCGAATAATAACTGGGCCGACCCGGACCAGATGAAAGCCGAGATGACTGAGCTTTACAGAGGATGTATGAAGGGCCGTACCCTTTATGTGATTCCATTCTGTATGGGGCCTTTGACTTCTCCGATTGCCAAGATCGGTATTGAGATCACCGATTCTCCCTACGTCGTCGCCAATATGCGGATCATGACCCGCATGGGCAAGAACGTGATAGAAGCTCTGGGCGAGAAGGGCACCTTCATTGAGTGTCTGCACTCCGTGGGTGCGCCTCTGGAGCCGGGACAGGAAGATGTCCCCTGGCCGTGTGAGCCTGATCCTGCCAAGAAATACATTGTCCACTTCCCCGATGATCCTGCCGTATGGTCTTATGGTTCAGGTTACGGCGGTAATGCGCTGCTGGGTAAGAAGTGCATCGCTCTGCGTATCGCCAGCAACGTCGCCCGTAAAGAGGGATGGTTGGCTGAACATATGCTCATCCTGGCGCTGACCAGCCCCGAAGGGAAGACCTACTATATCACCGCCGCTTTCCCGAGCGCCTGCGGTAAGACCAACCTGGCCATGATGTTGCCGACCCTGCCGGGCTGGAAAGTCCGCTGCCTGGGCGATGACATTGCCTGGATTCGCCGTGGCGAAGATGGCCGCCTCTATGCGATGAACCCCGAGAACGGTTTCTTTGGCGTGGCGCCTGGAACTTCCATGCAGTCCAACCCCAATGCCATGTTGAGCATGGAGAAGAACACGATCTTTACCAACGTGGTGCTGACCCCCGATAACGACGTCTGGTGGGAAGATATGGGTGTGCCGGCTCCGGAAAGGGGAATTGATTGGCATGGCAACGAATGGACTCCTTCCAGCGGTACCAAGGGTGCCCACCCGAACGCCCGTTTCACGGCTCCCGCGGCTCAGTGCCCGGTGATTGATGAGAACTGGGAGAACCCGGCCGGTGTGCCGATTTCCGCGATTCTCTTTGGTGGCCGCCGTCCGAGCACGATTCCTCTGGTCAATCAATCTTTCAATTGGGAGCATGGCGTCTTTATGGGTTCGGCAGCAGGTTCCGAGACCACGGCAGCCGCTTTGGGCGCCTCGGGTCAGCTCCGCCGCGATCCCTTCGCGATGCTGCCCTTCTGCGGTTATAACATGGGCGACTATTTCGGCTACTGGCTGACGTTCGCCAAAGAAAACCGCGAAGCTCTGCCCAAGATTTTCTTCGTCAACTGGTTCCGCAAGACCTCCGACGGCCGCTGGCTCTGGCCTGGTTATGGCGAGAACAGCCGCGTCCTCAAGTGGATTTGCGAGCGTGTGGAAGGTTCCGGCAAGGCGCAGGAGACTGCGATTGGTTATCTGCCGACTCCTGATGCCATTGATCTCTCCGGCTGCGAAGGCGTGAGCGCCGCAGATATGGAAGAGCTTCTGACGGTCGATAAGGAAGGCTGGATTAAGGAAATCGAGAGCATTGCTGAAAATTATGCTACCTATGGCGCGCATCTGCCGCCGGCATTGGCAGCCCAGCTCGATGAGCTCAAGGCCCGCCTGAATAAGTAACAGGTCCGATTCGCCCCCCGCAGCGCGCTGATGCGCACGGCTGCAAAACGAGGGGCTGCACAAGAAGAACCATGGTCACAAAAAACCGTGGTTCTTTTTATTTTTGTTAATGTCTCTATTTTATTGATTTCAATTGGAGTTTCGTTTATTCTCTGGAGCGGTTGTTTAGCTTGTTTTTGAAAACTTTATGGATATCAACAATACAGTCGTAACGGCCTCGGACCGCAATTACATTTGGGGCGTTTATTTGCTGATCTGCTCAATGCGCAAAAACGGAATGCAGGAGCCCGTTGCCGTTTTGGGGGTAGGCTACACTGAAGAAGATTGCCGCGTGCTCTCATCGTTGGGGAATGTGCAGATTAAAAATATTGAAAAAAACACGCGAAATCTGAATTGTGTCAAACCAGAGGCAATGTTTCTGGCAAAAACCGACTATATCAGCTGGATAGATTGCGACGGGTTTTTTATAGGCAATTGCAGCGAAAATTTAATTTATTCTGACCCTGATATAATTCATATTAGAAAGAGATCTCTTGAAGAAAATAGAGGGCCCTGTCCTGAAGAGCTGCTTTCGGTTTGGCAAAAGGATGTAGGGGAGCGCTTAAGCCCCAGGTTTAACACGCGCTGTAGCTCGTGTGCACTATCTCTGCATAAAAAACAGTTGCCATTTGTTCAAAGGTGGGATGAACAGATGAAAAAGGTGCTTCCTCCTATAGCTAGAGGGGTTGTTGATAAGCGTTTAGGTGCCTACCACCAAACGGATGAATCTGTTCTCAATAGTTTATTATGCTTTGCTGAAGAGGCTCCAGAG
>JAGVTF010000020.1 GCA_019136955.1 Verrucomicrobiota bacterium | reverse complement strand
GTTCATCGCCCTGCTCCGCCCCTTACACTCTGGCCGGGAGTGGAGCGTGATTCGCTTTTTTGAGCTGCATCAGCATCCCAAACCACTGGCACATTATTTGATACAGAAAGATTAATCATCCTGATTTTCTGCTCCAGCGGGGCCGCATAAGCATAGATCGCTTCCCAGCGTGCCAACCCCAACTCCAGAGAGCTCACATCAAAAACAGCTTCCACATGCTGAGCTGTCCTGGCAATGATAAAACCAAGCTCACTGATATTTACCTCGGTCAGGTCATCAAACCCGAAAAAGGTAGATTCCTTATAAAGTCGCAAAAATTTGAGCGCTCTGTTGACCTGCTGGTCCGTACAGTAGCGGTTGGGAATCAAAACATTTTTATCGGCCACACCGGTCAGAGTCGGCAGAAGAAGCCGCTCAGGAGCATGAACTTCATAAAACAAATTATCGGCAATCATCACATATCCAGAGTCATCCAAGTAGCGTACCACCCACTCTCCATCATAAAGGTTAAGTGGATTGGCCTCCCATACATAGCATCTAAAGACAGGCACTCTGGCATATACCTGGACTTTCAACGTATCGGGGATAATTCTCTCAACGGAGACCCTCTCCAAAACAGAAACGCTCTCCAGCCGGCTTTTGATCTGATTCAAATCCAGAGCCATCAAATTATCTTCCCCTGTTTTTACATCTATAAACTCCAGCACCCTTTCTTTGGATACTCCCCCAAAAACACGCACATCAACCGTGCGGAGCGTGAACATCTGATTCGTATAAACAGTCTTTTCCAAAATGAGGTCCAGCGTTGTTTTCCCCAGAAAATAAACGCTTACCGCTATCGCCAAAAAAAGTATCCAGCCTGCAATACGCCAACTCCAGCGGTTGATGCGCCGGAGCTTCTCCTCTTGGAGCTCCTCTTCGGGAGTGAGGACTCTGGCTTTCTGTTTTACTTTTTTCTTTCTACTGAACATATCTTATTTTTTTACTGCCATCTGTAGTATCTTACTGCATAAATCGGTGTAGTTAATCCCTGTTGCCGCTGCTGCCTTGGGGAGCAGGCTGGTCTGGCAAAGCCCGGGCAGCGTATTGATTTCCAAAACCCAACATTCACCCTTTGAATCGAGGATCATATCCACGCGCGCATAGTCTTTAGCTCCAACTGCATGAAACGTCTTCAGCGCCAGCTCTGCAGCACGGGTCTGAGAGATTTCATCTATATCGGCTGGGCAGAAGTACTCTGTTTTGCCCATCGTATACTTGCTCTCATAATCATATACGCCTGACTTGGGGCGCACCTCTACCAGCGGAAGCACCTGCTTTCCCAAAACACCCACAGCCAACTCCCGCCCAAGGATTCGCTCTTCTATCAGGGCAACTCCCCCATACTTCAGGGAGCGACTCAGCGCCGCGTCGAACTCTTCCTGTCTATTTACTATTTCCACCCCCACGCTGGAGCCCTCTCTTACCGGTTTGAGAACCACCGGCGGCTCCCATCCCTCGGGCATTTGCGGCTGCCACTCTTTCAGAACGCAAGAGCGTGGCATCGTCACTCCGGCGGCCACACAACGCTCCCGCGTTAATAGCTTATCAAAACCAATCCGGCTGGCCTCCGCACCGCTGCCCGTATACGGCACACCAAGCCGGTCAAGCTCTGCCTGCACCTGGCCATCCTCACCATAGGTTCCATGCAGAGCCAAAAAAACAACGTCGGTGCCAGCTGGCAGCTGCCAACCTTTGCTCGGATTCGGGTCCAGCATTTCCACCTGATAGCCCGATGAGCGCAGAGCCTCTGCCACCATGGCGCCGGATTTCAAAGAAATTTCCCGTTCATTTGAAATTCCCCCCGCAAAAACCGTTACTTTTAATTTGCCGTTTTCCATATATTAACCACCTGCCAGTCAACTGGCAGCATCTTCTCCCACAACCATTACTTCCATTTCCAAACTCAATCCATGTTCAGCCAAAACCTTTCCTCGAATCAGTTCAATCAACTCCAGGACTTCCTGAGCTGTAGCATTGTTTTTATTAATCAAAAAATTCGCATGCCTGTCCGAAACCTGCGCTCCGCCAACACTGGTACCCTTTAAGCCCAGAGAGTCT
>JAGVTF010000075.1 GCA_019136955.1 Verrucomicrobiota bacterium | reverse complement strand
CAGATTGCCGATCCATGGGTCGGCCGAACCGCCCTCTTTTCGAGCAGGTCGTTGTTCCGTGCCAGCGGACGTAGCCAGGACCCTTTGGAATTGAAGCCGTATAAGTATTCGAAGCCCCGCTTGAGCGGGCGATACACCATGCGATCGATGTTCGGTGTCGCGATCAGGGGCGAACCGAAACATCCCAGGTCCTGATAGCCCTGATCATCCGTGACGATGATGATGAAATTGGGTTGGCGCCCCGTACCGGGTTCCGTTGCTGCACGCAGGATGCCGGGCCAAAGGGGCGCGGGTCCAACACCTTGTTGTTATACACATCTTTTAGGCGTTGGCCGGTCTCCCATTGATGCAGCACGTGCTGCAGCCAATGGTGTAATTTTTGCTAAAACATTACTTCCGCCGCTGGCGCGTCTCATTTTTTCGTTCCATTTGCTCGCGAGTTCTCTGAACCACTTTGTCAATATACTGCTCAATTAGCTTTTGGCAGAGATTATAGCCATCAATTGCCTCTTGTAGCTCTGCAACCCTGGATGCAGGAACATATTTGACTACATTTTTGCCTGCCAACCATGTTTGATGATTGAAGTACTTCTTGCAACTCATCGCGCATATTTTCCCACGCTCCATCTTTTTAATCTGACTAATTTGCTCTAATAAAAGATCTATTCGCTTTCTCATCTCACGAATATAGTATCCTATACTTTTTTGCAAGAGCAATTAACTAAAGAGAGATTAAAAGGTGCTCAATGATAGAAAAATGGGTTGAAGATGAGACGAAGACATTAAATTTAAAGGATAAGCGTCTTTCTGGACGGCTCAAGCTTACGCTAAATTATTTGGCCAAACAGCCAAATAAGGGTATTCCTAATGCATGTAATAGCCATAGTGTTACGACTGGCACCTATAGATTTCTTAACAACAGAAAAGTAACGATAGATCAAGCGATCTCACCACATAAAGAAGCTACGCGAAATCGTATAGCGGAATATAAAGTAGTACTTTTGCCGAGCGATACGACTGAGCTTGATTTGAGCCGTCCGAGCTCGAAAGTGGAGGGAGTCGGGCCTTTATCTAAAGGCGTAAGGCACGGTTTATTTCTTCATCTGATGCTTGCTACAAATGAAAGCGGTCTCCCTCTGGGCGTTATAAACTATAAGATATGGAATAGAGAAAACGATAAAAATCCAGAAGAGCAAACACGTTATGAACGATTAAAAATACCTATCGAAGAAAAGGAAAGCTATCGGTGGCTAGAATGCAAAAAGATCGCCGATGAGCTTGCAAGAGAATATCCCGACACTCAATTTATCAGCCTGTATGATAGCGAGTCTGATATTTATGAGATGCTTAGTAAAGGATCAGGAGCAAACTGGATTATCCGAAGCTGCCAAAATCGCAAATTGATTAATAATACCGGTGAAAATAGCACCAATAATACCGCATATAATAACATCGAACGATTAGTACAGGAGGCGTCCAGTTTGTATGAGATAAAGGTGCAGGTGCGTAAGCGTGTTCCCAAAATATTATGTGAGACGCGCAAAAGAAAGGTTGCTCGTGAGCCACGAACGGCGCTTTGTGAAGTATGCGCTAATGTGGTTACTATAAAGCCTCCCTATCGCCCCGGCAATGAGAAAATAAAAGCAGTTGAAGTCAATGTTGTAATTGTCAGAGAAAAACATCCACCGCCTAGAGAAATTCCAATCGAATGGGTGCTTTTGACCGACTTAGAAATTGATACTCCGGAATCGGTTCAACGAATCATTGACCTCTATTCGCAACGTTGGAATATAGAAATGTATTTTAAAGTCTTAAAATCTGGCTGCCGCATTGAAAAGAGGAGATTTGAAACAAAGCATGCATTTTGCAATTGCCTAGCGCTATACATGATAACTGCTTGGCGAATACTATATATTAGCCACCTTTCAAGGGTCTCCCCCGATGAAAGCTGTGAGGTTGTTTTTAGCCATGTGGAATGGCAGGCTTTGCAAGCATTTATGAAAATTAAGCCAATTTCTTCAAATCCGCCTACGATAAAGGAAATGGTATATGCGGTTGCCAAACTTGGCGGCTATATTCAGCGCAAAACCAGCCCACCTGGAGCACAGACGCTGTGGAGAGGAATGCAAATACTAACTTATATAACCCAATGCTGGGTCATTTTTGGTCATGGAGGAACAGCCACATAAAGATGTGTATAACAACAAGGTCCAACACCCAGGGCGGCGGCTTTCAGAAACGCTCTTCTTGTGGTTCTCACGATTGTCTCAATGCCGGACATCCTTGCCAAAATGCTCCGTGTGAAATCCCGGCCAGACCCGCGCGCGGCGGGCGCGGGTGTCGTCCGCGCCTATGGGGTGGACCGGAAGGCGGCCGTCAGGCGCGAAGCCGGTTCTCTTGTCCGCATGCCAAGCGCGAACCTCCTCACGCAAGGCGCGCATCCGTTCGCCGCATTCAGTCCGCCCGGTCAGGTTGGTCAGCTCTTGTGGATCGGCGGCCAGATCGAAAAGCTGCTCCGCCGGACCTTCGGGATAGTAGAGATACTTCCAGCGTCCATCGGTCACGCCCAGGCAGACCGGCCCCGGCTGGCCATCCGCCCGCCCGGTCACGCCATGCAGCGCCGGCCGCGCCGGCTGCTCGCCGCGCAGCACGGCCAGCAGATTCATCCCGTCGCATGCGGCGGGTGCCACGCCGCCGGCAGCGGCCGCCAGCGTGGGCAGAATATCGGCGTGGGTTGCCAGCGCCTCCGAAACGGCGCCGGGCGCCATCGCCCAGCTTCGCGGCGGCCGTATGACCAGGGGCACGCGCGTCGCGCCCTCGAGGAGAAAACTCTTGGCCGCCAGACGATGATCGCCGAGGAACTCGCCGTGATCGGAGGTGTAGACAATCAGCGTCTCGTCAAGCAGGTCGATATCCAGCAGCGCCGCCAAGACCCGCCCCAGGTTGTAATCGACCTGCGTGATGAGACCGTAGTAAGCGGCGCGCGCGGCGCGCAGCAGCTCGGGGGAGAGTTGGTCGGCCGACCACGTTTCGCCGGCCCGGCGGATCGCCTCCGGACACTCCTCCGCGTCGCGCCAGCTCCCGATCGCGGGTTCCGGGATGGGGGCGTCCTTGTACATCGAGTAGTAGGGCTCCGGCGGATCGAGCGGCGGGTGGGGCTTGGAGAAGGAGCACCACAGGAAGAAGGGCGTCGTGGGGTCGCGCCGCTCGCGGATGTATTCGACGCACTGTTCGGCGATCCAGGAGGTCAGCGTGAGGCACTCCGGCACAGTGGCCAATGCCGGATAGAGTTCGTTCTGTCCCAGGCCATGGCGCATCGGTCGCCAGGGGTGGCTGGCACGCTCCATCTGGCGGTAGTAGTCCGCCGGCAGGATCATCTCGTCGAAGCCGTGGCGGGAGCGCTCCGGTCCGAAGTGCATCTTGCCGATGGCGGCGGTTGCGTAGCCCTGGGAGCGCAGCACTGAAGGCAGGGAGCGCTCCCTGGGAATGTGGGGCCCGGTCGGACCGTTGCCGGTCTGCCCATGGAGCGGCGACTGCTGGCCGGTCATGAGCGATACGCGCGCCGGCACGCAGAGCGGACAGTCCGCATAGGTGCGGCTGAAGGTCACTCCCCCGCGCCGCAGGTAGTCGTAGTGCGGCGTGCGCAGAAAGGCTGGACCGGCGCCGCCCGAGGCGTCGCCGCGCTGTTGATCGGCCGTGACCAGCAGGATGTTGGGCTTGGCTGTATCCGTCTTCATGTCCATCCTCATCGGCGCCTATTTTAGTGCATCCGCCGCACTCGACCTCTCGGGGCAATGGCGCTTACTTAAGCCCGTTTGGGACGGTTGGCCCCGCGCCGGTTTCCAAGCGGGCCGGGTGACGTTTTTGCGCACCTGACAGGCTGGATAAGAGTGCGTCCTGACTGGCGACACGCAGGTGGGCGAGCGCCGTCTCCACGCGACGGTTCGCCAGGATCGCCCGCCTGAAGGCCGCAGCCTGTACCTTCGAAAGCGCGACGGTGACCGTTTTGGCGCGAACCTTCCGGGTCCAGGTATAGGTCACGCGGTCGCCGGGCGTCTTCGGCGCGATTTCGTTGACGGATCCCTGCGCCAGCCAGGGGTGGCCCCGCCGCAGGCGATCCAGAGTCCGGTACGCGGCCTGCACTTCCCGCGTCCCCGGTGCCGAACGGCCGGTTCCGACCGACGATTGTGCTGGTGTTTTCATGGCCGATAGTATATATACTTATGCATGGACAAGGCAACACCATTCTTTCCCGGTTTCCACCGTCTGCTTTTCGGCCGCGCCCGGCGTTCGGCGCAGGCGCAGCTGGCCGACCAGGCGCGGGCGCTTGAGAAGGCCACGCTGTGCCAGCTCGGCCAGGTGTGCGCGCCGTGGGTGCCGGCGCGACTGCTGCAGCCCGCGCCACGCGGCGCGCACAGCCGTCGCCGCTTCTTTCCCCAGGGGCTGACCTTCTGGGCCTTCCTTTCGCAGGTGCTCTCGCCCGAGAGCCCTTGCCGCGAGACCGTCCGCAAGGTCCAGGCATGGTATGCCGTCCGCCGCCAGCCGCGGCCCGGCTCGGGCACCGCCGCGTACTGCCGCGCCCGTTCGCGCCTCCGCCTCGACACCTTGCTCGGCATCCATCGCCACACCGCCCACGAACTGCAACGGCGCGTCACGCAGGAGCAGCTCTGGTGCGGCCGGCGCGTCAAGGTCGTCGACGGTACCGGCGTCTCCATGCCCGACACACCGCAGAATCAGAAGGCTTTCCCGCAACCCTCCAATCAGAAGAAGGGCTGCGGCTTCCCCGTCGCCAAGATCGTCGGATGCTTCTGTCTCGCCAGCGGCGCCTTGCTGCACTGGGCCGAGGGCAACAAGCATGTGCATGAAAGCAAGCTGTTCCGCAAGCTCTTCGATTTGCTCAGGCCCGACGACGTCATCCTCACCGACCGGGGATTCTGCTCCTACGCCGCCATCGCCACCCTGCGGCGCGCCGGCATCGACACCGTCATGCGCCTGCATCAAGCCCGCCCCCGCGACCTGCGCAAGGGCCGGCGGCTGGGGGCCAACGACCGCCTGGTCACATGGGTGAAGCCTAAAAGCCGCCCCCGCGGTTGCCTCGCCGCCGACTGGCGCCGCGTGCCCGCAACCCTGACCCTGCGGCTGGTTCACGTGCCGTTCCAGGCTCCCGGCTTCCGCGCTCAGCCCCTCGTTGTGGTCACCACGCTCACCGACCCCATCCGCTACCCCGCCCAGGAAATCGCCAGGCTCTACTTGCGGCGCTGGGCCGTCGAACTGTTCTTCCGCGACATCAAGATCGCCCTCGGCATGGATGTCCTCCGCTGCCAGGCCCCCGCCATGGTCCGAAAGGAGATCGCCATGCACGCCATCGCCTACAACCTCGTCCGGGGCCTGATGCAACAGGCCGCCGCCCTCTATCACGTCCCGCTCGAACGGATCAGCTTCAAGGGCTCCGTGGATACCCTGCGCCAGTGGGCGGACGCGATCAACGCCACCCACGCCCAACCCCGTCAGCAAACTCGCCTGTTCAACCATCTGCTCCAGATCCTTGCCGAAAATACCGTTCCTCTGCGACCGGATCGCTCCGAGCCTCGTGTCCGCAAACGGCGGCCAAAGGCCTTCCCTCTGATGACACGACCGCGCCGGGATTATCGCCTTGCCACCGCGTCCAAAAAGGGCCTAAAGTAAGCGCCATTGACCTCTCGGGGCAATGCTTCAGGCTCAGCGTGACCGGCCTGCCGCGGTTGCCCTGGCCACTTCGCCGGCCAGGTCGAAAAGCGCCGCGTCGAACGGGCGGATCAGCTTGTCGTATTTCTCGAAGTCGACGCCCGATTGCCGCCTCTCCTTGCGGCCGCGGGCATCCACTTCCTCATACAACAGGCACCCCACGAACGCCTTGGCCCGGTCGTCCAGCAGTCGGTTGGCGCGCGTCAGGAGGTCGCCCGAGACGCTTCCGGCCTCGATCGCCTTCTGGATGAAGACGAGGGCTTCGCAGAGCTGAATCCCCTCCCGCATCGCCTCGTACCGCTCCGTGCCGAGCAAGCCGTCATCGCCGGCCCCGAGCAGCGCCAGCGTGGCATTGGCGGGCCCCTGCGCGAAGGCGCTCCAGACCCCGGCACGGTAGGCGCCCCGCGCATCCTTGAAGGGAAAATGGTCCGCGCCCACGCACTCGAGCCCCTGGTTCCCCTTGAAGACAGCCTCTTCATGCTTGGTCCGGAGCGTCCAGAGAAGCGGCACGCTGGACTCGCGATACTGGTTGCGCGCGTGCGTGCAAAAGGCGGTGTCCGGCTTGAAAAGGTTCGCATATTGACGCGGATATGGCCCCGCGCTCCACTTCTCGTAGGCCCCCAGCGTGCCCTCGTTCCAGACTGTCGAGCCCGATATGATGCGCGCGAAGGCTCCCTCCTTGGGCAGTTGATAGCGGAGCACGCGGCCATGGGTCACGTCCGTCCAGCGCGCGCCGGGCCAGATCTCGTCAACCATGCCGGCGAGGTCCTTCGTCATGCCGCCGCAGTAGCACATCCAGCCGATGCCGGTCACCTCGAACCAGTTGCGCTTCTCGAGCCGCGCGCGCAGCTCGTCCATGACCGGCTGCCAGAAAGCCTTCATCTCCGGCGACCCCAGCTTGGTCGGACCTTCGAGCGCTGCGCTCTGCTTCGTCGCCGGATCGATCGCCAGCACGCGCGTGTGAGGATAGTCGGTCGCCTCGCCGCCGCCGCCGTTCCGCGGGCCGCGCCAGAGGTTCAGGCGCAGCGGGAAGGGCTTGCCGATCTTTTGCGCCGCCAGGTCGCAATATCTGTCGAAGAGCGTAAAGTCGTAGCCGTACTTGCCGTCGGGCCGCTTCACCCACTTGATCATCGTGTCGGCGTTGTCCCGGGCGGGGAAGTTCTGCCCCACGTCGATCGCCAGATGGCGGCTGCCCAGTTCGAGCATCCGCGTCATCGATTGCCCCATCAGCTCGAAATGGCGCTCCGACCAGAGCTCGATGGCGTAATGCTTCGCCAGCGCCTCGGGATTCATCCAGCCGATGGTGCGCACCTGGAAATCCCTGGGGTCGGGCATGAGCCAGTCATGCACCGTCAGCTCCAGCGGCACGCGCACCGCGGCCAGCCCATCGGCCGTGACGGTCAATACGCCCGCATAGTGTCCCGGCCTGGCCTCCGCCGGCACGCGCACCGTCACCCAGAGCGGCGCCGTGGCCACCGTTGCGGCCACGCGCGGCTTGAAACTCCTGGACTGCAACTTGGCCAGATCGACTGCCGGCACATCGACCGGCAGCTTTTCCCGCAGCCGGTCGTACCGTTCCGCCGGCATCCAGCTCTGCTGCCGGTTGACGGGAGCGGCCACGCGCACCTGGATGCGGTCGGCTGATATGCGCCCGGCTCCGTTGGCCTGCGCAAGGTCGCCGGCCACGGCCCGCAGCTTGCCGATCGCTTCGCCGTCGCGCGTCACCACCACAAAGCCCGAACAGACGCCGTTGCGCGCCGCCATCAGTGCGACCGGCCGCGGAGAGCCCATGGCCGGATTGGCCCCGGAGAAATCGCCGGCCGATACCGTCTGCCAGCGTTCGACATTCCAGACTTGCACAGGCGCCGCAGGCGCCATAACGCCAGCGAACGCCAGAACCAGTGCCATGCCGGCTATTCTCTTCGCTGGAGCCATTCCGGTCGAGATGGATGCATCATTGAAAGCCATATCCGATTTCCCTTGTATCTCCCACTCTCACCACACTCCCACACTCTCTCACGCCCCCGCGGCTGCTCCAGCCACGGATTCGCATCCGCGGCCCAGAGCGTCCCGCGCTTCGCTGGCGCCACCGCCACGCCAGGATCGTAGCCGGCATTGACATAATCGCCTCTGGCATTGGGGCCGTAGCCCAGTTCCGCGAGGCGCGCGCGCAAGGCCCGCAGCGCGGCCGCATGTTCCGGCGCGCCGGCCAGATTGCGCGTCTCGCCGGGGTCGCCGGCCAGGTCGAAGAGCACCTCGGGAATCTCCTCGCCATAGTATTGGTATTTCAGCGCGCCCCGCTTGATCATCACATGGTCCCGGCCGTGCCGCCGGATCTGCGAGACCGCTTCGTCCGACCAACCGCGCGCGCGCCCTTCCAGCAGCGGCACGAGCGACCGGCTGTCCAGTCCCGGCTGACACGGAATGCCGGCCAGATCGCAGAGCGTGGCGAAGAGGTCGCAGAGGCTGACATTCTCGCGCACGACGCGCCCGCCCGCGAAGCGACGCGGCCAGCGGACGATCAGCGGCACGCGCACGCTCCCCTCGTAGAAGCGCGCCTTCTCCCAGATGCCATGCTCGCCCAGCATCTCGCCATGGTCGGAGAGGTAGACTACGATCCAGTCGTCCGGGTCCTGGCCGCTCTCCCGCAGCGCCTGCAGCAGACGGCCGTAGTAACCGTCGATCGTCTCGACCATGGCGTAATAGGACGCGGTGGCGCGCCGGATCTCGGCGGCGGTGACGTTCACCGGCTGCTCGACCTGGCTCTGCGAAAGAACCGGATGGTCGCAGGGCGACTCCTGAAAGATCGGCGCGCGGTCGTGGTAGTAGCGGAAGAGCTCCGGATCGCTGAAGAAGGGGTAGTGCGGCTGCAGCAGGCTCAGCTTCAACAGCACCGGACGCCGCTCGTCAGCCTTCGCGGCGCCCCTGAAATAGCCGCGCACGAAATCCTCGGCGTCCTCCGTGGCGCGCAGATCGAAGCGCTGATACTTGCCAGGCGTGCCGCACGCTTCGCGCACGTAATCCTCGTTGGTCTTGCGTCCGCCCAGCTGCGGGCGGGCGTAACGCTGCAACTCTTCGGCAATCAGACCTTCGCAGTATTTGTCGAGGACGTGCGTGTCGGGCGCCAGGCGCTGCGTCCACCCCTGCATCTGATCGACTCCGATGTGGTGGAGCTTGCCGGAACAGACCGCGTGATAGGCATGCTGGGCGAAGCGGCGCGCGTAGGTGTGATAGCCCGGGGCCAGGTCCATCCAGGCGCCGTCGCAGCCGCAGCTCTTGGTCAACTGCCCGGCCATGATGCATTGCCGCGCCGGCACGCAGATGGGCGAGGGGGTGTAGGCATTGCGGAAGACCACGCCGGTGCGCGCCAGTTCATCCAGCACCGGCGTGCGCACGATGCGGTTGCCCGCGAACCCCGCCAGGTCGGCGCGGTGCTCGTCGCTCATCAGGATCAGAATATTCGGCTGGGCCATCCCTTAGCCGCCCTCTTCCATGCCGACGTCCTTGTCCGAAATCCCCGCGGCCTTTTTCCCCGCCGGCTTGCGCGAGTAGGCCTTGAGTTTCTTGTCGAATTCGTTCATCCGGGTCACCATATCCTTGACCCTGTCCATGTGGTCGACCGCCGGGATCTTATTCTTTTCGCCGTCAATCGCCGACAGGTTGACCAGTTCGGATTTCTCCAAGTTCCCGATCGCGGGCAGCAACTTCCATGCCCCAACCCGGATGCCCTTGATCTCGCTGCCGGCGTAGTAAGACACGGCATCGGTGGGCGATTTGGCG
>JAGVTF010000061.1 GCA_019136955.1 Verrucomicrobiota bacterium | reverse complement strand
GAAGATGATTTTAGCGATAATGCTTGTTATTGTTTTGATACTCCTAGGTCTCGCCATGTGCGTGTGGGCGATAACCGTAATGTGGTTTTTAATCAAAGAACTCACTGGCATTGAAGACCTTCAAGAGCTTATAGATATTTTAAAACGTTATGATTGACCAATACGACCTGTTCTCGCTGCTTGACGATTACCTCTACAGCTCAAAGGGCTTTTACAAAGCCTGCAATGCTGTACTGGTCAAGTCTCCAAAGCACTCAGCCATTCTGCTCCCCGCGCTAACCGAGAAGCTGACTGAGCTGACTGACCTGCAGTCAAGGTTTGCTACCTTGCCGGACTCCACCATGAAAGCCGAGTACATGCGCAGGCTGACAGAAGCTCAGGAAGAAAATAACGATATAATCGAGAAAGTGAAAAACCATTTAAACCAATGAAGACTAATGAAACTAACCTGCTCAATATCATGAGCTTATACGTAAACTCGACGCCAGAGATACGTGAACACGTAGAGCATGTGCTCACCACTCAAAAGCTTGAGATGTTGCCCGAGATGAAGGTTATCCGGCTGAAAGACGCCGCCAAACTCTATAAAATCGCAATCGGCACCCTTCGTGCCGCAGGATTGTCCGGTAAACTCAAGATACACCGCCCGAATGGAGGACAGGGGATGATGTGGACAACGTTCGAAGCGATGGATGCCTATATTGCCGGACGGGAGGGGCTGTCAATCTGCCCGCCCCACTGTTCGCATTCAAATTGAAGCGTGGCATAGGCCAGAAAACGTTTTAAAGCCGCCGGAGTATCCACACACCACCCAGCCCCATAAAACGTCTTAAATCGAAAGCAGGAAGGTTTAACCCCACCCCTGCTTTTTTTGTTTTCCTCCACTGTTCGCGCGTCCATTAAAAAGACCCCACCCCCCTCTTTTTCAAAAACGTCCACTGTTCGCTTTTTTATGCGGCTTGCGTTTCAAAAAAACAGAATCGAGAGTCAAAAAAACGTGAAAAAAACCGGAGCGCCGAACGAACGCCATGCTTTAAGAAAATCTAAGAAAACTTAAGAAACCTTAAGAAAGCCTTGTAAACCGCTGAAAGAGAAGCACTTATAAGAAACGCTCCAGAATGCCCCAGGAAGCCCTTGAATTTTTTCTGAAGGTATTTACCCTCCGAAAAAATAAAAACGCCCTGGAAGCAAAACTGGAAAGCCGATGTAAAGTGTTGCAACAGAGGGGGTTATGCAGGAAAACCAGCCGTTGGGGGAGCTAAAAAAGAACCAAAAAACAGGCGCAATCTTATAAGTAGTTGAAAGAGAGGCACTTACAAAGGAGCTAAAAAGCAGGAGAAAATGAGCGAAAAAGATAGAGCCAGGGCGGGCGTAGGAGCAGGCATCCGCCATTGGCAAAACATACCACTGGGAAGAATCTTAACTGCGGGTAGAATCTTAACCACCGGAAGAATCTTAACCGCAGGGTAGAACTGAACAGTAGTAAAGTTTTGCAAGCTGGCCGGAAGCCGTGACCGAAGGAACTGGGAGCGAAGCCGTGACCGAAGGAGCGAAGCGAACCACCAAACCCAAACTCAAACCCAAACCCAAACCCCGGAAGCCGAAAGCCTTTGTTCCACGTGGAACATTTTTACCGCTGGGAAGGAATTAAACCAATGGTAAAGGCTGAAAAAACCGCAAGAAAACCACCGTGAAAATCAGCTTTTTTTGCGCCTGTCAAAAAAAATATCAAAAAAGTTACGAAAAAAAAGCACGCAATCTGTAAACCACTGGAAACCAGTGACTTGCAGGCGTAAAAAAAGTGAAAAAAAATGCAAAAAAAAGTTGCAAAAAATGAGGAAACATGCTACATTGTATGTGTTGAGGGGATGGGCCCCAAAACCTCCAAGGCTGAGTGAGCCAAAACAAAACTGAGGCTGATACAAGCCGAAGAAAGAAAAAGAAAGAGAAAGTTATGAAAGAGAATGTTGTAAATGAAGACAGTGTCAGAGTTGAAATGCAAGGAGCGTACGAATTGGTTTATTCGGATGAGAAGAGCCCCGCCTTGCCGATTTTGTTTGAATATACCGGCGGGGGCGCCGAATATCTTGTCGCTCAATACAACGGTGAAACATAT
>JAGVTF010000280.1 GCA_019136955.1 Verrucomicrobiota bacterium | reverse complement strand
AGAGCTTTGTGAAAAGCTGGGCATGGTCGATTTTCAGCGCGCCACCAAAATTTCGGGTCGTGGATTTGCCCTCTATACAAACAGGGGCGCACGGCTGGAAAGAGCCCTCATCAATTTCCTGCTCGATATCCACACCCGCGAGCATGGATACACGGAGGTGATGCCGCCGCACATGGTCTCCCAGGAGTGCATGTATGGGGTTGGGCAATTCCCCAAGTTTAAAGATCAGGCCTATGCGATCCAGGAGGGGCTTGACTCGGAGACTCTGGGCAAGCAGTACCTTTTGCCGACGGCGGAGGCGGCTCTGGTAAACCTGCATCGCGAGGAGATATTGAGGGCAGAGGAGCTGCCGAAAAGCTATTGCGCCTACACGCCATGCTTCCGTGCAGAGGCTGGCGCAGCGGGGCTGGGGACTCGCGGGCTCATCCGCGTGCATCAGTTTGATAAGGTTGAACTGGTGAAGATCGTCGAGCCTGAAAAGAGCTATGAGGAGCTGGAAAAGCTTCTGGGCGATGCGGAAAAGATACTTCAGCTTTTGGGTTTACATTACCGCGTGATAGAGCTCTGCACCGGTGATTTGGGCTTTACCAGCGCTAAGACTTATGATATTGAGGTATGGGCACCGGGGCAGGAACAGTATTTAGAGGTCTCCAGTTGCAGTAACTGTGAGGATTACCAGGCTCGCCGGATGGGGTTGCGTTACAAGAAGGGGGATGAAGCCCCCTGCCTGCCGCACATCCTAAACGGAAGCGGCACCGCGCTGGCCCGCCTCTACGTTGCCCTGGTGGAAACGTATCAGGAGCCCGATGGGAGCATCCTGATTCCCGAACTGCTCAGGCCCTATATGGGGCTCGATAAAATTACAATATAGAATGGTAATAGAAAGCTGACTGATGAAGATTCTCTTGGCGACGAGTGAGGTCTATCCGTACTCCAAGACTGGAGGCCTGGCGGATATGGTGGCAGCTTTGGCCAAGACTTTGGCCAGGCAAGGGCATGAGGTGGGGGTAGTGACTCCTCTCTATGGTTCCATTCGTGAGAACTATCCAGAGATAAAGAAGATGGAGTGGGTATTGGAGCTGCCTCTGGACTGGCATCAGATTCAGGGGGGTGTCTACTATCTGAATGTGGATAAAGGGCTCACCTATTACTTTATTGAGCAGGAGGAGTTTTTTGACCGTCCGGGCATCTATCAGCATGAAGGGAAGGATTACCCTGATAATCCGGAGCGTTTTATCTTTTTCTCCAAGGCGGTTGCCCACCTGGCGCAGTTTTTGCCCTGGAGGCCCGATTTAGTCCATGTTCATGACTGGCAGACGGCTCTGGTTCCTCTTTTGCTGAAGCACTCGCAAGGGATTGGACTCCTGGACCGCTCCATTCCGACCTGCCTTACCATTCATAATCTGGCTTACCAGGGGGTGTCTCCTGCCAAGATTTTTGCTCTGACTAACTTGCCCTGGGTCTACTTTAGTCCGGCGAGTACTGAGTTTTATGGCAACTTCAACTTTCTGAAGTCGGGTATCGTTTTTGCGGACAGGCTGACCACGGTGAGCCCCGCCTATGCAAAGGAGATCATGAGCGCTGAATATGGCGCTAACCTCAACGGGGTCTTGAGCCAGCGCTCAAATGTCTTAAGCGGAATCCTTAACGGCGCAGATTATGAAGTCTGGAATACATCCGATAACCCTGCGTTGCAATACCCGTATACGCAGAGAAACATGGCAGTAGGCAAAGCGCAAAACAAGGAGCTTCTGCAACAGACGATGGGGTTGAAGCGAAACCGGAAAATTCCTCTTTTTGCTAATATTGGCCGCATGGCAGACCAGAAAGGGATGGATATCATGATTCCCGTTATGGAAGATATGCTTGCTGGCGATATTCAGTTCATTTGCCTGGGCAACGGCTCTGACCGATATGAGGGTGCTGCGCGGGAGCTGCAAAAACGTTTTCCGCATAAAGTGGGGCTTTTTGTCGGTTATAATGCAGAGCTGGCCCACCAAATAACGGCCGGCAGCGATTTCTTCCTGATGCCCAGCCGTTACGAGCCTTGCGGTTTGAACCAGATGTACAGCTTGCGCTATGGGACGCTCCCCATTGTGCGGGCGACCGGTGGGCTCAAGGATACGGTGATAGACCTCGATGAATCGAACGATGGAGCCAACGGGTTTAAGTTCACCACTTACGCTTCGCAAGACCTGGCCCGGACGATGATTCGTGCGCTGTCGGTTTACTACTCTGCGGCGGTATTTCGGAATATGCGCAAAAACGCCATGCAGGCAGATTTTTCCTGGGAGCAGACGGCACGTCATTATGAGGAGGTTTACAAGGCTGCATTACAGGGTGCCGGCTTCGTCGGCAAGGAGTCTGCTTAAAAAAGCGGGAGGCCTCTGACAAGAGGGGGTATCTGTTTAATGTGAAAAAAGGTCCACTCAAAGCGTGCGGCCCTGAAGTTGTAATTTATGTTTGAAGAGATAAAAATGGAATCTGAAGAGCTGTCAGCCAGACTGGCGCAGCTAAGGAGGTTTCTTTGACTATACGAACCTGAACAACCGGCTCAAGGAGCTGGAAAAACAGATGGAAGCTGAAGGCTTCTGGGAGAACCGGGCCCTTTCTCAGAGCGTGACTGTGGAAAGCCGTTCCATTAAAAAGAAGATTGAACGACTGGACCAGTTTTCGCGCAACTTGGAGGACCTTGAGGTTTTACTGGAAATAGGGGAAGCCGAGGAATATGAGGGCCAAAAAGCGGTTAAGCAGGAGGCTCTCGAGCTGATGGAGCAGATCCGAAACGGAATTGAAGAGCTGGCAGTGGAGGAGACCTTAAACGGACCCCATGACCAGGCCAATTGCTACATGATCATTAATGCCGGTGCAGGTGGGACTGAGTCTTGCGACTGGGCAGGGATGCTCCTGCGGATGTATCAACACTGGTGCGAGAGCCGAGGCTGGGACTTTGAAATCACCGATGCGCTGGCTGGAGATGTGGCCGGTATCAAGAGCGTCACGGTACACATACAGGGAGAAAACGCATACGGTTATTGCAAGGCTGAGCGTGGAGTTCATCGCCTGGTTCGCATATCTCCCTTTGACTCCAATAAGCGCCGCCATACCAGCTTTGCCAGTGTGGACGTGATGGCGGAAATGGAGGATACGAGTGAGGTGGAGATTCCGGATTCAGAGTTTGAGATGGATACTTTTCGCTCTGGCGGCAAGGGTGGGCAAAACGTCAACAAGGTCGAGACAGCCGTAAGAATCCGGCATATTCCCACGGGGATCGCAGTCGCCTGCCAGACTCAGCGCTCCCAGCATCAGAACCGCGCATCGGCCATGAAGCTTCTTCTTTCGAGAATCTACGCTTTGCGGCAAGATGAAAAAAAGCAGGAAATGGAGAAGTTCTATGGTGAGAAAGGCTCCATCTCCTGGGGCAATCAGATACGCTCCTATGTCCTGCAGCCATACCGATTGGTCAAGGACCTGCGCACAGGTGTGGAGACGGGCAACGTGACGGCGGTGCTCGATGGGGCGCTGGACCCATTCGTGACGGCCTGGCTCAGGGCGGGCTGCCCCACCAAACGTATGCACGGGAGTTCTGAAGAGGACACGCTCCAGGAGTAGTCTGCTTGCCCGATTGGGCCAAATGCACTAGAATTCCGGATGGGGATGAAGGGGAAAAAAGAGAAGTGCCAGCATCCGGGCTGTTCGTGCCAGATGGAAGAGGATAAGCATACCAAGTATGTGCCCGATCCGTCAGAAGTGGCCCAGCGACTGAGGAGCAAATCCCTTAAGATGACCCCTCAGCGGCAGGGGGTGCTGGCGGTATTGCAAAGAGAGCGCCGGCCACTCACCATTCGTGAGATTCATGAGCGGCTCAATACGCCCGGGGACCTGGCGACGGTTTACCGAACCATGCATGTGCTGGAAGGTGCGCAACTGGTGAGCCGGTGTGATTTCCGAGATGGAGTGGCACGCTTTGAAGTGAGCTGCGCCTGCGGAGAGCTCCATCACTACCATGTGATCTGCAGAACCTGTGGAAAAGTGGTGGGGGTGGAGACCGAGTTTCCCAATAGGATGCTGGAAGATATCTGCGCCCAGAGTCGCTATGCGCATCTCTCTATCCATGTCGAATTTTTTGGTATCTGCCCAGCCTGCCAAAAGGAAGCCGTGACAAAGAAAAAAGCCTGACAAAGAAACCGATGTTGAAGAAAGAGCACTCACAAACAGTGAATGTGGACCCCCAATTGCCTGTTACGGAGCAGCCGGTGGGGGTGATGCCCAGAATCTCTTTTGAACGGGCTTGCCTGCTGGCCAAGATGGGGATAACGACGATCGGCGACCTTTTTTTTTACATTCCTTTGCGCTATGAAGACAAGCGCAATGTACGCAAAATCTCCACACTGGAAAAGGGAGAGCAGGCGTTGGTTTTTGGCAAGGTCATTGAATGTGGCGTTCAGAAGTTTCGCAGAAGCCGGAAGTTTTTGACCAAGGCCATTATTGAGGATGAGAGCGGCAAGCTCCACTGCCACTGGTGGAACCAGCGCTGGCCGGCGGAATCCCTGAAGCCGGAGCGTGAAGTCATTATCTTTGGGAAGGTCGATTCACTCCATCCACCCCAAATGAGCAACCCGGAGTTTGAAGTGAAGGTGGGGTATGACAATTCGCGGCTGGGTATCGGGCGGATCGTGCCGATTTACAGTTTGACCGAGGGCGTTCCCCAATGGTGGATACGAGACCTGATTTCCCGCGCGCTGGACCGCTTCCTGAAAGATCTGCCCCATGGCTACGTTTATGAGTCTGAACTGGGGTTTCCCAGCCGTCCGCGCGCCGTGCAGATGCTCCATCATCCCGCCGTGCCGGGGGAAGAAGAGCTGGCCCGCAAACGGCTGGCAATGGATGAACTCCTGGATATGCAGATGGAAATCCAGCGCCGCCGCAAGAACCTCCTGGCGCTGGCACACGGAATAAAATGCCCGGGCAATAACCTTCTGATCAGGCCCTTTCTGAAGAATCTCGACTTCACTCTGACCCCTTCCCAGACGGAGGTCTTGCGAGAAATACGTGCGGATTTGAACTCAGGGGTACCGATGCGGCGGCTTTTGCAGGGGGATGTTGGCTCCGGTAAAACCGTGGTGGCTGCCAGCGTGGCGCTCATGGTGATGGAGGCCGGTTACCAGGTGGTCCTGATGGCGCCTACCGAGATTTTAGCTTCCCAGCATGTGAAGACTTTCCGTAAATGGTTTGAGCCGCTGGGAGTTCGCGTCCGCCAGTGGACAGGCCGCCTGAAAGATGAAGCCGACTCCATGGAGCTGCTGGAAAAAGGTTCAGCCGCTGGGAAAACTGAAATCGTTATTGGGACTCATGCGCTCATCGAAGATACCTTCCAGATAGAAAAATTGGGGCTGGTGATCATTGATGAACAGCATAAGTTCGGGGTAGACCAACGGGAGCGGCTCCTCAAGAAAGGCTCCTGGCCGCATCTATTGGCGATGACGGCTACGCCGATTCCGCGCACGCTTGGGCTTACGCTTTATGGCGAGCTCGATATCTCTTCTATCAAACATCCGCCCGAGGGAAGGGGGACGATTCGCACCTTTATTCGGAAGCGGGACAAGCTGCCGGCGGTCTGGGAGTTCGTGAAAAAACGACTTATCGAGGGGCGGCAGACCTATGTGGTTTACCCGATGATTGATGAAACCAGCAATCCGGAGCTCAAAGCTGTGGAGGCTGAGTTTAGCCGCATCGCAAAGCGGATTGCCCCATTCAAAGCGGGCCTCCTCCATGGGCGGATGAAGGGGAGTGAGAAGGAATATGTGATGCAGCAGTTTGCCCATAATCTGGTCCAGCTTTTGGTAACGACCAGCGTCGTAGAGGTGGGAGTAGACGTCCCCAATGCAACGGTGATGATTGTGGAGAATGCGGAGCGTTTTGGGCTGGCGCAGTTGCATCAATTTAGAGGCAGGATTGGGCGAGGCAAGGAGAACTCCTTTTGTATTCTCATAGTGGGCAACAGTGCTGAGGATTCGATGAAGCGTCTGAAGATTCTGGCAGAATCACGGGATGGATTTCGCATAGCCGAGGAGGACCTGAAGATTCGCGGGCCGGGCGATTTCCTGGGAGACCGACAGCACGGGATGCCCTCTTTTCGATTTGCCAAACTCCTGGAGGATTATGCGCTGGTGCAGCGTGCACGGAAGATAGCAATCGAGAGTGTTCAAGAGGGGTGACGTTTTTTAACGGGCAGCACGCATTTAAAATATCCTTTTTCTTTTTGAGATAAATTCTTGTCGCCGTGAAGTGAACAGTAGTAAAATACGGCCCGCTCAAGGAGGGGCGATCTCAGGCTGAGAGAAGTTTCTCAGGCGTTACCCATCTCTTCCAGAGAGCTTCAATATTCTGTTGGGCAGCAACAGAAACCCATTACACATTTTATATGCAGCAGATTCGCAATATTGCAATTATCGCACACGTAGACCATGGCAAAACCACTTTAGTAGATTGCCTTTTGAGGCAGTCGGGTACTTTCAGGACTAATCAGGCGGTGGAAGAACGAATCATGGATTCCATGGACCTGGAACGCGAGAAGGGGATTACCATTCGAGCCAAGAACGCCGCCTTCAAATATAAAAATTATCATGTGAACATCGTTGATACTCCGGGCCATGCCGATTTCGGAGGGGAAGTGGAGCGTATTTTGAACATGATTGATGGCGTATTGCTTGTGGTTGACGCGGTGGAGGGGCCGCAGGCTCAGACACGTTTTGTCTTACGCAAGGCGCTGGAGGTGGGAGCCAAGCCGATTGTTGTGATCAACAAGATAGACCGCGAATTTGCGAACCCCAGTCGGGTGTTGGACCAGGTTTTTGACCTTTTTGTTTCGCTCAATGCCACCGATGAGCAGCTCGATTTCCCCGTTGTTTATGCCAGCGCAAAGGATGGGTATGCTTTGGAGGCGATGCCCGAGCCAGGCGAACGGATTGAGGATGGAGATATTAAACCGCTCTTTGAGATGATCATTAAGCATGTGCCAGCACCCCAGGCCGATACCAAAGGGGAGTTTAAACTCCTTGTTTCCAATCTGGACTATTCGGACTATCTGGGCAGGATCGCTTTTGGCAAAATCCTGAGTGGCAGCGTATCTGTGGGCGAGCAGGTCTGGTGCATTCATGGAGATGGCCGGCGGATCAGCAGCAAAGTTACGGCCGTCTACAACCATAAGGGGCTGGAGCGGATTCAACTGGAGCAGGCAAGCGCCGGCGACATCGTCGGTATCTGCGGTTTCGAGGAAGTTTTTATTGGCGAAACCTTGCTGCAGAACCAGGAGGGTGAGCCACTGCCTTTTAAGCCGATTGACCCGCCGACCATCCAGATGCAGTTTGTGGTCAATGATGGTCCCCTGGCCGGCAAAGAGGGTAGTCTGGTGACGGCACGCCATATTCGCGAGCGGCTGGCGCGGGAGACACGCACCAATATCAGCCTCAAGGTGGAGGACGGGGAAACGGCAAGCGTCTTTAGGGTAAGCGGTCGTGGAGAAATGCACATTGCAGTGCTGGTGGAGCAGATGCGGCGCGAGGGATACGAGGTGCTGGTTTCACGGCCGGAGGTGATTTTGAGGCGCAATGAGCAGGGAACACTTTTGGAGCCGGTGGAAAGGCTGTTTTTGGAGATTCCCAAAGAGAGCATGGGGCCCGTTTTGGAAAACCTCTCAAACCGTAAAGGCGAGATTACCGATATCAAACATCATGCCGATCAAATCAGCCTAGAGGCGCTGATACCAACCCGTGGGCTAATCGGTTTTGAGACCGACCTGGTCAACCAAACTCGCGGTATGGGTGTGATCAGCCATCTCTTCCATGGTTATGAGCCGTTCCGTGGTGAAGTGATTTGCCGTAAGAGCGGTTCACTGGTGAGCATGGAAAACGGAATTGCAACCGCTTATGCTCTGAACATGGTGCAGGAGCGGGGGCGGCTTCTGGTGGAGCCAGGTGATGCGATTTATGAAGGGATGATTGTTGGGGAAAATGCCCGCGACCAGGACCTGCCGGTCAACCCTTGCAGGACAAAGAAGTTGACGAATATGCGCTCCTCTGGAGATGGAAAAGGGATTCAGCTTGAGCCGCCGATACGTTTGAGTCTGGAGAGGGCGCTCGAGTATATAGGCCCCGATGAATATGTGGAGGCGACTCCGCGGCACCTGCGGTTGCGCAAAAAAATCCTGGATGCGACAATGCGCAAACGGGCAGCGCAAGCCTCAATTAGTTTGAATACCCAGGTTGTCGAGGCCAGCTAGCAGGCTCTGGACAGTAAAAATTGAAAATAAAAAAATGGAGGATCAACATGTTTCCTCCATTTTTTATGTCGTATTTTGGGCCGGCAGGCTAGAGAAGGCCGGTCGTTTCCGGGTAGCCGGCCATCAGGTTAAAGCATTGAATCGCCTGGCCACTGGCGCCACGGGTTAAGTTATCAATAGCGCTGAGCAGGATGATGCGTCCGGTACGCGGGTCCACTTTCCAGCCAATTTCCACGACATTGCTCATCAGCGTGTTTTTGGTATCCGGCAGGCCTTCATCACCATAAATGCGGATGAAGGACTCCTCTCCATAGGCATCCTGATAGGTCCGGTAGAGCTCTTGCGAGCACTCAGCGGCTGTCTTGGCATCGGTAACTCTGCGGCTGGGAGTGATATAGAAAGTCGTTAAGATACCACGGTTGAGAGGGATCAGGTGCGGCGTGAACTGCATCAGGATTTGCCTGCCAGCAGCCAGAGAGAGCTCCTGCTCTATTTCGGAGAGGTGGCGGTGTTTGGGTATTCCATAGGGGCGGGCGCTCTCGTTGCACTCGCAGTAGATAAAAGGCATATCGGCTTTGCGGCCTGCACCGCTGACACCGCTCAGGCTGTCGGCGATGATCCCTTCTGGCTCAATCACTCCGGCTTTTATAAGCGGGATGAGCGGGACCAGGATACTCGTGGGGTAGCAGCCGGCGCAGGCAACCAGTTTGGCGTCCTTCAACTGAGCACGGTAATTTTCCGGCTGGCCATATATAGCTTGCGAGAGCAGCTCTGGGGCAGGGTGCTCCTTGCCATAGAACTCCAGATAAGTTGCGGCGGAGCGAAGCCTGAAATCGGCGCTGAGGTCCAATACGCGACATCCTTTTTCGAGCAGGGGGACAGCCAGTTCCGCAGCAACGCCATGCGGCAGCGCCAGGAACACATACTCGGCCAATCGCGCCAGCTCCTCCGCATCAGGGAGGATGAAGGGGATGCGCCTGGCTGCTTCCAGATGAGCGAATTTGGGGAATACCTCTGCACAGGTCTTCCCTGCATACTGGCGTGAGGTGACGGCCGTGATTTCAACCTCGGGGTGGCGGAGCAGAAGCCGAACGAGCTCCTCGCCTGAATATCCCGAAGCACCTGCAATAGCTACTTTTGTCATGTTTTACGAGCCTGGCTTTTTCAATAAAGCCTTCCCTATTATTCTGCAAAACCCTTTGAAATGCCACAGGATTTCCATCTCTTTTGCAAGTTTTTGGTGTTGGGAAGCGGTTGCAGGCGTTTT
>JAGVTF010000003.1 GCA_019136955.1 Verrucomicrobiota bacterium | reverse complement strand
TCCCCAATATGACGAAGAGGATAAGGGTACCTCGCTTCTCCTCGTGAACAGTGCCAAAGGAGAAGCACTGCTCAATGAGTGCTCTGAAAAACTTTTTCTCGGGAAAGCAGACATGGAGCACGCTCTGAAAAGGAACCAGAAGCTGCTCACTCCCCCTCCAGTACCTGAAGAGAGAGCAAGCTTCCTCAACGACACGAAGACGCTACCCCTAAAGGAGCTGCGAAGAAAATATAAAATCTATTATGTCTCTCTCCCAGAGAAAGTATTAAGAAAAATCTTCATTGGAGCTCCCAGGAGAATCCTCAGAATTCTTAATAAGTGAGGCAACTAACCTCACTCTTCTCTTCTATACTTTCCTGATGCTCGCTGGCTTGCCTGATAAGACCAAAGAAGGTGTAAGGGTCCACCACTGTGACAGGGGCATCGGGATGGTTCTTCTTCAACGCTTCCGAGACCTCCAGATACCATGAGGGCGGTTTGAGAATGGAGCGGCACCAGGCAAAACCGGGCTTATCCAGGTAACGTCCGGCCACTCCGGCAATGTCGCGCGCTGCAAGGACAGGGTCATGATTCAAATCCCATTCATTACAGGTGGGCACCCCGCCAATCATCCGCGCCTCATGCTCAAAGTGGGTCCCGCAACCATCGGGGCTGAACTCAAAATACGCTCTAAACTCACGCTCCGTGGAGCGGTAGCCTGCCCCGTCCAGCACGAAGCCGACGATGCTCATATCCCAGCGCCCCATATAGAGAGCGCAATGCTCAGCCCAGGCAGCCAGACCAGAAGGCAGCCCCGTCTCCTCTCGCTGAGTCAAGGAACGCGGATTCAGATACCCTGCGCCAGAGTCACCGGTGATGAAAAAGTCATTAGTGCTCGCCTTGCCATAGGCATAGACCAGAGCCATCGGCGCCCGGTCAGCCAGGTTGGGATTAAAAGCCCAGCCCATTGGCACCGCACCGCGCGTCTTATCCTGAAACATCAGGGGCACGCTCCGGTAAAGCCAGGCAGGCGCATCGTAATCCCCCACGTAATGCCCCACATAGAGACCCGCCTTGACGCCTCCATCCTCAGCAACATAGCCGCGCTCCTTCCACTGCTGGACCGTTGGCTTGGGGTTTGGCTGGCAGTATTTTTCCTTTAGCGGATAGTGCGTATGGAAGGAGGCGTTGGCCATCGCGGAGTATCCGGCCGCGTCAGCCTCCATATAGCCGTTATATTGAGAGACAATCCGTGCATGTTCCCACTCCGTATCCACTCCGCCATGCTTGCAGCCGACGCTGCCGTGATCCGTATACTTGAAGGGCCACGGCGTAAAGCCCCCCACTTTCAGTATCCTCCCGCCATTCTGCAAGTAATGCTGATGCATCACCTCACGGAACATCGAGACGTCAGCCCCCAACGGCTGCTCAAGGTCATCATTGGGCACTTCATCGCCCCAGGGTGAGAGATCAAAGAAAAAACTCCGTTTGCTGATAAAATAATCGTGATTGGAGAGCGTGTGCATATCAGGGCCGGCTGCCTGAGGATGCTCAATCCAATAAGAGTCTATGTAATAAGCGGCATAGAGCGGATCGCAAAGGCCTGTCTTCAAATACCGTTCTATTGCCCAGCGGTAGGCGTCGGTCTTGGTACTGCCGGTACTGGGCAAACCATAATCGGGTATCTCCCCCTTACCGGTAAATTTACTCCTCCCGTCGGGCTCCACCAGCCACTCCTTGACCAGGTAGTCATAGCGCCTGGAGAGCAGTTGATACATCGAATCAGGCTTCTGACTCCAGCGAACCGGAATCAGGTCCAGCACCCCCGCCGCTGTGGAGGCCAGGCAGGCCGTCGCATGGACATGCGGATCATATACCACCAATCCTCGAACCTGTCCCTTGAACTGATCAAACACAGCCTCAATGGAATCGAGCTTCACCACCTCCGCTGTCTTGAGCCAACCATCCTCCTTTTGATACCAGTCAAGCCAAAACTGATCGGTCTCTATGCCCCAGGTCGAGCAGTAGTAAATGTAGAGCTGGGGCGACTGCCGGTTGACAATCCCCTGCAGCGCCGCCAAAGCATGGAGATGCTCCCAGACACGTTCTGAATTTTCCGGCTGGTTTGCGTTTTTCAAGTAGGTCC
>JAGVTF010000210.1 GCA_019136955.1 Verrucomicrobiota bacterium | reverse complement strand
AAGCTCTCCCCGCACGATGACTAGTGCTGCCGTCTTTTCAGCCATCTGTGCCCGGACATCCTCCTGTGTATGGATGGCCGTATTGGAATTGTAGGAAACAACTCCCCAAGAGAAACCTGCTATAAGGTAAAGAAAAGGAGGTAAATAAAAGGTCCATGAGGATAAGTTACGCAAAGCCCTCCCAAAAATAATAATCCCCACCGATAAAAACAAAACAGGCAGATAGAGAGCATAAACCTGGGTAATATTAAATATGTTTACCGACTTCCAGGCAAAGATTATTCCCAGAATTTGGATTAAACTCACATAAAGGAGAGGGAAACGCTCAAACTGAAAACATAAAAAAGAAAGCAGGGAAGAAGCATCCAGGTATTTTTTCCGGGGAGTCTCCTCCATTTTCTTGTCCAGCTCCTCCCTCATTTCCTGATGAGTCTTTTTTAACTTCCCGCTTTGAACCCTCCGGCACTCGGACTCTGAAATGCTTGAGAATAGAGGAGCTCAGCAGCAGCCTTGGGCTTCTTTCTTAAAGTGCCTCTTTTAAAGTAGCTCCACACCCACATGCCGGTCAGACCCAACAAGACTCCAAAAGCATCAATCATCACATCCTCATAGGTGCCATGCCGCTCAACTGAAAAAGATTGATGAATTTCATCGCTCACCGCATAGCCCACGCAAATCAGAAAGGTCAGTATCGCCATGCGAGAAGACCAAAAGCGCCGTAAACCTACCAGGCCAGAATGTAAAAAACCAAAGAAGACCAAAGCCGCCAATATTCCATACTCGGTGACATGGCAGGCTTTTCTCAGATAAAAGATGGTCTTTGCAAGCTGCTCCCAGGAAAGAGTTGGGAAGTTTTCGTGCAAAAAAGTCATGACCCGAAGACTGGTCGCTTTGCCACCAACATCATCCGTGCTGCCCCAAAAAATAAGGGCGCACCAGATAACGGCTGGCAGCCAGGCCTTGGTCTGTACGTAAAAGAAACGCTTCATGTATAGCGCGGTTAATTCTCAGCGGAGTGTAACCCTCCGGAGCCAGCACCAAACGTCAGATGCGGGCAAGTCCAGAAGCAGGCACCACAATGAATACATTTCTCTCTATCGAAAGCTGGCAGACCGGGTTCTCCAGGATAAATAGCCTGCCCAGAACAAATCTCTATACACGCTTTGGAGTCACAGGCCCTGCAAATCTCTTTGCTCTCAAAAGTAACATGGTTGGCATAGCCCGGAGCTGCCTGAACTTTGCCTCCCAACAGCAAGGCATCCTGGTGGGATATGAGCAGCTTTCCGTCATAGTCAATGGAAGGCCAACCTGCTTTTTCCATCAATACATCATTGGAGTAAACTCCCCTGGCAGAGCAATCTTTGCGAATCTGTTCCACCTCTTCCGGGGTCAGTTTGCCCTTGAAGTAATCGGCTACTTTGGGCAGACGGTCCCAAGTTTTTTGATGTGTCCCTGGAATATGGAACAATCCTCTGGTAAATCCGCTCAGAGCCATTCCCAGAAGACCCGAAACCATTCCTCGATGGAATCCATCTCTCGATTTTTCAGCAATGCGTGACTCGATATCCCTCTTGCTGGCCCGGCGCTGTTTGACGTAAGTTGCTTCAAGATTTTCCTGATTCAATTCTTTACCCTGGCTCATTAACTCTGCCACCGCTTCACCCAGAAGAACTCCTGTTTCCCAAGCTTCATCCACGCCTGAGCCAGTCAAAACATTTGTAGTGCCGCTGCCTTCTCCGATACGGACAAAGCCTTCTCCTGTCAGATAAGGCTCACCACGACGCCCAGACTCCTGAAGCGTTTTTGCTCCCCAGGAGCGCAAAACGGCTCCCTTTAAATACTGCCATAAATAGGGGTGCAGCATCCAGTACTGCATATAGCGGTATGCAGAGCGGACTGGGTTATCCATCCAGGTGGGAACAAAAATACCAAGAGAAGCTACATTCTCCGGATGGACATAAAAGAAACCGAAAATCTCCGGCTCGGGATAACCAAATGTATGAAACACCATTCCTGGTTTGAGCGGAGTATCTTCGGGCAGATTAACCACCATTTTCATACCGATGGCCCAATCGTTTTGCGAGTGTCCCTCTGGCAGACCAATAGCCTCATTCAACTGCCTGCCGACAGCGCCCACCGGTCCATCC
>JAGVTF010000203.1 GCA_019136955.1 Verrucomicrobiota bacterium | reverse complement strand
GCCGTCAGGAGGAGGAAGCCTCCCCAGATAGCACCTGCACGAATTCCAGAAGAGGTGGCGATTTCTCTGGAAAACAAAATAACCTGCAGCTCTTTGTAGAAAACTGCCACAAAGAATGCCAGCAGTCCCCCCACAGTAAGCATAATCCAGACGTCGGACCAGCGGCAGAAGGCAATGCTTCCCCAAAGAAGGGTGCGTACATCACCATCGGTGCGCCCCATTATGGCGAAGAGTCCCAGACCCAGAAAGGCCAGCCCCATAGTAGCGGAAAAGAGCACACTCATCATCACGTTATCGTCCATTTTAATCCAACGTGGATTAGTTACCCCCAGAAGCAGGCTCGTGACCCCGGAAGTAAGCAAAGCCGGCAGCATCAGCCACTGGCCTTCCAGTCCCAAAAGAGCGGCAAAGACAGCACCGGCCAGAGCTGCATGAGCCACACAGATGCCAATAAAGGGAATCCTCATCCCCACTACAAATGCCCCCAGAGTCCCACAGGTTGTCCCCGAAAGAAACCCGCAGAGCAGGGCAGGGAGCCACAGGAGCAGTGAGTTATATGAGGTGAAGAGCGAGAAATCCATTTCAAGTTAAGGAGAGTCGTTAGAAGGTGGGGCAGGAATAGCAAAGTAGCGGCCACTCCTCTGCAAGAGGCTCATCCTGCAGCCGTATAGATCATGGATTCGCTCAGGTGTGAAGACCTGCTCCAAGGAGCCATCGGCCTGCACTTTGCCCTGGTTGATCAGCACGACACGCTTGCAGCAGGCGGGGACGGTTTCCAGTTCATGGCAGACCAGGATGAAGGCCATTTGAGCTTGTTGGTAAAGGGTTTGAATAGTTTGAATGATCTGTTCGCGCCAGCCCATGTCCAGGTTTGCAGTCGGCTCATCCAGGAGGAGAAGTCTCGGATTTTGTGCCATAGCGCGAGCAATCATTACCTTGCGTTGTTCACCTCCGGAAATTTCGTTCAAACACCGCTCCGCCAGGCTGGAGATCCCGAGCTCTTGGAGCCAATACTCAACGGCCTGCCAGTCTTCCGGCTGGAGCCTTTTGAAAAGCCCTATGGCAGCCGAGCGGCCGGAGGCAACAGCTTCCCGTACTGTTAGCGGGAACTCTCCAGCCACCATCGATTGTTGTGGAATGTACCCTATTTTTCTTCGCAACCGGTTGAGAAGTTTCTGATTGAGAGGGGTGATTCTTTGCCCAAAGAGCTCTATTTGCCCTTGAGTTTTCTTGAGAATCATCCCCAAAAGGAGGCGTAGAAATGTGGTTTTGCCAGCACCGTTGGGCCCCATCAAAGCGCATATCTCGCCCTCTTGAAGCGTGAAAGAGTCTACTGAAAGAACCTCCCTCTTTTCGAGGGTGACATTGATGTTCTCTAAATGAACGGCGGGCTGCTGGGTTTGAGTGGTCACACTGCGGAGAGGAGCTGGGTCAGATTTTTTTTCAAAAGCTCATCAAAAGGGTGGGTGCCTTTGAGTTGAGGGAAGTTACCAAAAACCACAACGGGAACCTTCAACTTTTCAGCCAGCAGGTCTGCTACGCGACGGCCTTCGGGCTCATTGGAAATGATGATTGAGATATTTGCTGCAGAGCCTTTTTGGAAGGATTCCAGAAGGTTATTAATAGTGAAGTGATCCGAGTTGCTAAAAGTGGCCGGAACATCCAGGCCGAGCCATTCAGAAAAAACTTGCTGGTGCGGGCTTGCCAGAACGGAAACACCGTTGAGGTTCCTGGCTTTGATCTGATCATGAATCTCTTCTGACAATTCGGCCAGGCGCAACTGGATAACCTCAAGCTGTGCTCTATAGGCTTGAGCGCTGATCCACCCTTCATCAGCAAGGAGCTGGCCTATTTGCCGGCAGATGTTGAGATAAGTTTCTGGCAAACAAAGGCCCGGTTGATCAGCAATGACTACAATTTTTTTATCTTTGCCTTGGGCGACTCCTCGGATTTTTGAATCCAGAGAGGCTTGGAACTCAAAGCGAACCACCACCGGGCACTGTTTGATGAGTAGAGCCTGACTGGGCTGAATATCAAAGTGTCCGGGGCAGGTTCCCGGCTCACTCAAGCGAGCTACCAGGAGGCTTTCTGCATCTAAAAACTCTCGGGCTGCACTTTCGAAGGTGGAGTTTGTTACCAGAATTGCTCTGCC
>JAGVTF010000237.1 GCA_019136955.1 Verrucomicrobiota bacterium | reverse complement strand
CTGCTTGAGCATCGCATTGAGGGGTGGTTTGCAAAGCACAGATGGAAGCCGCAGGATATTGTTACCTTTGGCTCGACCAGGCGTTCGATTGAGTTTGAAATTGATGTGTCAAGCGAAGGGGTAATACAGCGTTGGAAAGCGTTCTTTAATACTCAAGAGATGCGGTGCACCACAGAGGAATTGCTGGAAATCAGGGGTGAGAGCTCTAGAAAACTTCTCTCTTTCTCCGAAAATAAGCTCAGTTTGTCGGAGGGGGATTCCTCCCTGCCCAGGAGCTTTAAGTATACAGGTTCCATTCTTGCCTATATTGATAAAAAATATGCTTTGGTGGAAGAGCTCAAGGCGACTAAAGTTTTTGGCGTCCTGGACCCTGTTTCCATTTCGCAGGCTTCGCAAGTTTCCAATGATAGAAACGAGGTGGAGGTTGACTCGGATGGAGCGGGGCTTGTCGGCTTTATCTCAAAACTGAATACGGCATCGCAGGAGGATTTCGCCAAAAAGCTCAGAGAGTTTTACCCTGCCATGAAGCATTATCGAGTGCGTAAGCAGCGGTTTGGTTGGAAGAATCTGCTCCTGAATGAACTGGAAAAAGCCATTTATTTTGATTCTTCTCACCTGAGCTATGGGACGTTGCGTCTCTTTGTGTTTTTGTCACAGCTCTACTCCGCTAATAAATGTATCCTTTTTGACGAGGTTGAAAACGGGATGAACCAGGAGCTGATGGGCAAACTCGTTGAGCTGCTTCAGAATTTTAATGACAAACAGGTGTTTATAACGACGCACAGTGCCTTGTTGCTCAACTACCTCTCGGATCAGGCTGCCAGGGAAGGCGTGGTAATGTTCTACAAAGACGCCAATGGTCATAGCCACGCCAAAAAGTTTTTTGAGCTGCCGAAAATGGAAAAAGAGCTCGAGTTCTTGGGGCCCGGGCAGGTGATGAGCAATGCCAACCTGCTGGAACTGGCGGATTCCTTAGCGAAAAAAACGGTTCAGCAGGAGAAAGAGTAATGCGTTTCATTCTGGCCGGAGAAGGTTCCAGCGATTTGGGCTCAAAAGATGATCAAGGCGGATTCAGAAAAGGAGCCATGACGCATATCATAGACGCCATCGCTTTAAAACACCATGATTGCTCCCCTGAGTACGAGTATCTGGCTGATGTGGAGGTTCAGAGGCTAAAGAAAAAGAATCCACGGCTTCTTGGCAATCGCGGCAGAGAAGCTAAACCTCATACCGAAATTTATTTGAGCGCACTCTCTTTGGGAGAAGAAGCCAATCGCAAAGCAAAAAACAAAGGAGAGGATTGGGGGGTTGTTTTTTTCAAAGATACGGATGGCACCCGCTCGGCTTCCCCGAATTTGTGGGAAAGTAAGGTCAGAGCGATGCAGTCCGGTTTTGATAGTAGCCGCAATCCTTATGGAATTCCCATGGTGCCCAAGCCAAAGAGTGAAGCGTGGTTGCTGGGGTATTATCAAAAAGGGCTGCCGGAGCAGAGAGCCTATAATCACTGCGAGCGCTTTGAAGAGATGTCCGGAAACGATGCCAGCCCGAATTCTCTCAAAAAGCTGCTTCAAAAAGCGTTGAAGACAAAAGGGAATGTTTATGAACTCATTACTGAAGGAAAGCTTCGTTCCGTTGATTGGGAAGAAATCGATATGCCCAGCTTCAACCTTTTTCGCAAGCGATTGGAAAATGTTTTAGCAGAGATGAACGGGCAGCCACCCCCGCATCCGGTGGAAGAGACCAGGGTGCCTGAAGGATAATAGGTCAGAGAATCTGAGGCGGATATATTTTTAGGGCGGCTGTTCTTTAGAGGCCCAGGTCGGGGAAGAGGTCGAGTTGGTTGGGGTCGGGGAGGTCGCGCAGTTTTTGGCGTTTGGCGGTGGTGCGAGGTCGTTTTTCTATGGTTTCAGGGGCGGTGGGGTCGCTTTCAAATTCGGTCATATCCTCCTGATTGCCCAGGGGGGCCAGCTCGGTTTCTTCCAGGTTGGAGAGGACTTCAATGGCGCGGTTGAGGACGCTGGCGGGGACTCCGGCCAGCCGTGCCACGTGGATGCCGTAGCTTTTATCGGCGCCGCCGGGGATCAGTTTGTGGAGGAAGACGATCCGGTCATCCCATTCGCGGACGCTCACGTTGAGGTTATGGACGCGCTCCAACCGCTCGGCCAGCTCGGTCAATTCGTGGTAGTGCGTGGCGAAGAGCGTCTTGGCGCCGCACTGATTGTGCAGATACTCGGCGATGCTCCAGGCCAGGCTCAATCCGTCAAAGGTGCTGGTGCCGCGGCCGATTTCATCGAGGATAATGAGGCTCTGCTTGGTGGCGCTGTTGAGGATGGCGGCCGTTTCGCTCATCTCGACCATGAAGGTGGATTGGCCGCTTGCGATGTCGTCGCTGGCGCCGATGCGGGTAAAGATGCGGTCCACGATGTCGATTCTCGCCTGACGTGCCGGGACAAAGGAGCCGCTCTGGGCCATCAGGCAGAGCAGGGCGCACTGGCGGATGTAGGTACTCTTGCCGGCCATGTTGGGACCGGTGATGATGGCGATCTGTTTCTCGTTCAGGTTCAGCTCAATATCGTTGGGGACGAAGCGGCCGGCCGGCAGAGTCTGCTCCAGGACCGGGTGGCGCCCCTCGAGCACCTTGAGGATGCCTTCGTTGCCGACCGTGGGCCGCGTATAGCCATGGAGCTGAGCGCTCTGGGCGAAGGCGGCCAGCACATCGAGCTGGGCCAGCGCCTGGGCGCTCTGCTGAATGCTGGTGAGATGCTCGACGATCTCCTCACGGAGCTGCAAAAAGAGCTCATGCTCAATTCGTTTCACCCGCTCTTCCGCTCCCAGTATCTTCCCTTCCCATTCCTTTAATTCATCGGTGATGAAGCGCTCGGCGTTGGCCAGCGTCTGTTTGCGGACGTAGCGCTCGGGCACCTTGTCCAGATGCGTTTTGGTGACTTCAATGTAGTAGCCAAAGACCGAATTGAACCGCACTTTGAGGCTTGGTATCTGGGTGCGGGTGATCTCATCCTGCTGCATCCGCGCGATCCAGCTTTTGCCGCCCTGCATCACCTGGCGCAGTTCATCAAGCTGCTTGCTGGCGCCGGAGCGGATGATGCCGCCATCGCGGATGGAGAGGGGCGGCTCATTGACGATCTGGCTCTGGATGAGCTTGACCAGCTCCGGCTGCAGGGTGATTTGCTCGGTCAGTTTTTGGAAAAGGGGGACCCCCGGGCTGAGCGCCCCGAGCGTCTCTTTGAGGGCCGGCAACTGTTCAAGCGCCTGGGCCAGGTTGAGCATGTCGCGCGCATTGCCGGAGGCGGCCGTCAGGCGGGTGAGGATACGCTCCAGGTCGCGAACCACCGTGAGGCTTTGGCGGAAGGAGTCCCGCTCAGCCGGATGCTCCAGCCAGGCTTGGACGGCTTCCTGGCGCTCACTGATGGCGGCAGGCTCCGCCAGAGGTTGCGAGAGCCAGCTCCGGAGCCGGCGGGCGCCCATCGGCGTGACGGTCTGGTTCAGCACCCCGAAGAGCGAGTGGATGGCGGAGGCTTCCGTATTGAGCGGCTCCAGAATTTCGAGGTTCCGCAGCGTATGGGCGTCGAGTGCCAGGTAATCGCAGCGCTCATAGCAGGTGAGCCGTGAAAACTGGGATACCTGCCGGCGCAGTTGCTCTTTGAGGTAGTGGATGAGGGCTCCGGCGGCACCGGTGGCGGCGGTTTTATCGCGCAGCCCAAAGCCGTCGAGCGTAGCGACTTTGAAGTGCTCCCGCAACGTATGGAAGCTGGTCTCCGGCGCAAAGACCCAGTCATCGTAAAGGGAGATATGGGGGAAGCTGGGCAGGAGGGTTTTGCGGAGTTCTTCGGCCTCCGAGGGGATGACCAGCTCTGCCGGCTGTTGGCGCTCCAGTTCGGCCAGGAGCGCGGCGGTATCGGGGAGCTCGGTCGCGTAGAAGTCGCCGGTGGTGAGGTCCGCCACGGCCAGACCCAGCCATGAACCGGCGGGGTAGATAGCGGCCAGGAAGTTATTGCGCTCGGCCTGGAGGACCCGTTCATCGAAGTGGGTGCCGGGGCTCAATATCTGCGTGACTTCGCGTCGGACGAGCTGGCCGGGCCGGGCCTCTTCCACCTGGTCGCAGATAGCGACTTTGCGGCCTGCTTCGAGCAGCTTGGAGAGATACGCCTGGGCCGCATGGTAGGGGATGCCGCACATGGGGCACTGGCCCCGTTTGGTCAGGGCGATGTTGAGGATTTGGGAGGCGACCACGGCATCTTCAAAGAACATTTCGTAGAAATCCCCCAGCCGGAACAGCAGCAAAGCATCCCTGGGCAGCTCGGATTTGATTCTCCGGTACTGCGCCATCATCGGGGTCATTTTGACAGACTGGCCACTCTTGCTCATCCAGATAAAGAGTCTAGCGCTTCTCAGATAAAAATCAAGACACGCTCTCTTTTCGAAGCTTTTCTATCACTTTCGGTGCGCTCTCTTTTCGAGGCAATGCGCGGGCAGGATGTTTGGAA
Organism: Verrucomicrobiota bacterium; assembly: GCA_019136955.1. GTDB lineage: Bacteria > Verrucomicrobiota > Verrucomicrobiia > Limisphaerales > UBA1412 > UBA1412. The sequence continues at coordinate 26,204 of JAGVTF010000237.1, read as the reverse complement.
TAATAGGGCTTGATTTGGCGGGGGGGATGGGGCAATATAGTCGGGAAGGTTATTCGTATCATGAAGAAAGTATTGTTTTATGGAATGACAGGTGAGAAAATGTGCTTTCAGCATATTTTTTTGAACGCACTGGATTTGGTTTCCGCAGGCGCAGAGGTGAAAATTATCTTCGAGGGTCCTTCGGTGAAACTGGTATCCGTTTTCGAAGAAGAGAAGAATCAGCTTTACCAAAGAGTCAAAGACCAGGGCCTCATCGCCGGTGTCTGCCTGGTTTGCTCCAAGATGATGAATGTTTACGAAGTAAATAAAAGCGCTGGCCTCACGATGCTCGATGATATGTCGGGCCATGCAGGCATGAGGAGCTATATCGAAGACGGCTATACCGTCGTAAGCATGTAGGCCGCCGAGCCATAGTAAATTATGGCGAGGCTGGGACGCGAGTTCTACGTTCGGGATGCGCTAAGCGTGGCGCCGGAGTTGATCGGCAAACGGCTGGTGCATCGAAGCCCGGAGGGAGTATGCGCCGGCAGAATCGTCGAGGTGGAGGCTTATCTGGGGCCTCGCGATAAAGGAGCGCACTCCTACCGAGCCAGCCCCAGCGGTCGTACCCGTATCCAATACGAGCCGGGGGGCCATCTCTATATAGCCCTGACCTATGGCATCCACCACTGCATGAATATCGTGGTGGGGCCGGCCGGTACGCCGGAAGTAGTCCTGCTGCGGGCTCTGGAGCCGCTGGAGGGGATTGAGCTGATGGAGAAAAGGCGCAAGACCGACCAGCTCCGGAAGCTCTGCAGCGGGCCGGGCAATCTGACCCAGGCGCTGGGGATTACCGTCGCCGCTTATGGGCTGGACCTGTGCGGCGGAGACCCCATCTACCTGGAGGAGGAGAAGGAGCGCCCGCCGGTAAAGCCCGAAGAGATCACAACGACCCCGCGAATCAATATCGATTATGCCGAGGAGGCGGCCCACTATCCCTGGCGGTTCCTGTTGGCGGATAGCCCTTTCGTATCCGCGCGCCATCACCGATGGAAGTTCACAGAAAGCTAGTAAATTTATGGGAAAAAAAGGAGAGAAAAAGCCGGAAAGTTTTTTGGCCGAAGCGGTGCCCGCAAACGGCAAGCCGTTGAAGATCGGGGTTATTTCCGATACACACAACACTCTCAATGAAACGGCACTGAGGGAGCTTGGCGGGGTGGATATGATTCTCCATGCGGGGGATGTGACCGACCGCGTCATCCTTGATGAGCTTTGCCAGATCGCCCCGGTGCGGGCGGTCCGCGGCAATTGTGATTTCTATGAGCCGGCCTATAAGCCGTATAAATTGGCCGAGTCGCTGGAGATTGAGCTGGGCGGCTACCGAGTCTTCATGGTGCACCAGTTGTCGGAGGCCGACCCCAATCGGCTGGCGCCGGAGCTTCAGCGGCGTTGGAAGAGCTGGCAGCCGCAGATCACCATCTTTGGCCACACGCACCGGCCCGAGAAAATCGAAAAAGGGGAGACGCTCTATTTTAACCCGGGCTCACCCAGCCTGCCGCGCCGGAGCGAGGCCTCCATCGGCATTTTGCATCTTTGGCCCGAGGGGATCGTGGCCGAGCATATCGTGGTGAGCTAGAAAGGGAGTATTCTTTCTTTAGGTATTGCATTCGCAAAGATGAGCCTATAGGATTTGCCAAGACGATGACGGACTACTTCGCGCTACTAAAAGAAGCTCGCCGCCCCTGGCTTGATGCGGAGGCTCTAAAAAACAGGTTCATGGAGCTGAGCGCTCAGTGCCATCCGGATAAATTCCCTGAGGCCTCGGCCGAGCAAAAAAAGGAGATCAACAGTCGTTACTCGGAGCTCAACGCCGCCTGGCAGTGCCTGAGCCAAACCCGTTCGCGTCTCTTGCATTTACTGGAATTGGAATCGGGCGGCAGGCCGACCGATATTCAAAAAATCCCCCCCGGCACCGGAGAACTCTTCATGGAGGTTGGCCAAACCTGCTCGCAGGCAGGCGCTTTCCTGAAAGAGAAACCGCTGGGCGATTCCCCCATGCTCAAGGCCAAACGCTTTGTGGAGCAGATGGGGTGGACCGATAAGCTAAAGCAGTTGCAGGAGAAAATCGGCGCGCTGGCCACTGGCTTGGAAGGGGAGCTCCAGCAGATGAACACCGCTCTGGAGGGGGGCAGCCCGCTGCCGCTGGAACGGGTGGAGGAGATTTATCGCTCACTCAGCTACATCCAGCGTTGGAATGAGCAGATACGAGAAAAAATAGTGGAGTTAGCCGTTCAGGAAAATTAATCATCATGATGCAGATTCAAAAAAGAAATTGGGTAAAGAAGATATTGCTGCTCGGTTCGGTAGCAAGTCTTTGCTTTTTAGTGGGGCATGTACAGCCTCTCTGGTCGCAGACCTCCAAGGTAATATCCCTGCCGGTAAAGAAAAAGGCACCGGCTCCCAAGGTGACTACGCTTGCCAGCGCCGCGCCCGCGCCCGCACCGGCCAAGGCCGCAACCACGGCAACCGGTTACCAGAGTCTCCTGCTCTGGGGCAAGAAGTACGGGTTGAAAGCCTATTGGATCAAAAAGGATAAGGTGCTGCGCCTTGCCGATGGCACTCATACGCTGGAGTTCGAGGTGAACCGCTCCTGCATCGAGGTGAACCGTGTCCGTATCTGGATTGGCAAACCGGTGAAGATCGTCAGCGGCCGCATCTCGATGGATGCCCAGGATATTGATACGGCGCTGGAGCCGGTCCTGGCTCCCAAAAAGCGGAAAGCGGTGCAGGTGGTCTTGCTGGACCCGGGTCACGGCGGCGCGGACCCCGGGGCGGTTTTCCAGGGCAAAAGAGAGAAAGATTATGTGCTCCTGCTCGCCAAAGAGGTTCAAAGAATATTGCAACAGAGGGGGGTAAAAGTGGTGCTGACACGCAACGGCGATCAGGCTCTTGGCCTTTCCGCCCGCTCCAATATGTCCGCGCGAACCAAGGCCGATCTTTTCGTGAGTATTCACTTGAATGCGGCTGCAAACAGCGCGGCCAAGGGAGCGGAGGTTTTTACGACGACTCCCGCCGGAGCGCAATCGACAAATCCGGACCGTTCAGGCAGCCGCTCCAGGACGACCGGCAATGCCAACGATACGCATAACCTCCTTCTGGCCTATCAGATACAGCAGGAGTTGACGCGCCAGATCGGTTTTGCGGACCGTGGCGTCCGGCGCGACCGTCTGGGGGTGCTGGTGAGCAATCCGGTGCCGGCGGTTCTGGTGGAGGCCGGTTTCATCACCAATTCGGACGACCAGAAGAAGATTTTCAACAAGAGCCAACGTGATCAGGTGGCCCGCGCCATTGCGGACGGGATATTGAACTATAAGAAGGCGGTCGAGACGGGCCGTCCGAGCTTTGGCAGCCCGACCTCCAAGACCGTCAACGTCCAGAAGCTCTAAGCTCCGAGGAGGCGGAGGGCTTTTTACGACCATGCAAAAGAGCCGATTGCCTGAGCTCGCACCCGAGTGGGGGGGGCAAGCGGCCCTTCGCGTTTCACCCTTATTCAAAGCGAACCCGCAAGCCTTCGCAGGTCGCCGCGTGGGTTTCCTATTTCAGGCTTTCAAGGAATTCGGCAAAGAGCTCGTTGACGCTCTGCGAGGTCAATTCTTTGAAAAGCTCATCTTCGTAGGTTCCCTGGCGCAGGGCGGTATTGAGCTTTTTGACGATTTGGGGGTCTTTTTCCTTCACCAGCCAGGCCATGAAGGCGGCACCGCTCTTGTAACCATCTTTGAGGTCCGCCTTTTCCGGGTTTACATCCGGCCGCGGCGCGTTCGGTTCAAAGACGTAGAGGCGGATATAATCGGCGATCGCCTCGGTGATCCACGGGATATATTTGGGGTAGGCCTGCACGACGTGGGTCAGCTCATGGATGATCGCGCCGGCATCGGTTCCGTTACGCGTGAAGAACTCCCTGGAGAGGAAGATATTCTTGCCGCCGGTACCCGCCACGCCTCTGGGGTCGCTCCGGACGGTCAGGTTGACGTCGGTGTACGGTTTGAAGCCGGGCGAGTTGAGCTCCGCCACGATCTTCGGGTACCATTCGTTGCAGAGAGCCTGCATGGCTTTCATCCATCCTTCCATTTCGGGGGCATCCTTGTAGTTGATGCGGATGGTGTATTGGAAATCGAGCGGTGCCTCCGGAGGGGTGCTCTCCTTTGCGAGTTCGGCGGCCAGAGATTTATATTTTTCGAGGAATTCGCTTACCTCTTTCTGGTAGCCCATTCTGCCGAAATCTTTTTCTTCGGGGCTCAGGAGCACCAGAGTGGGGTAGCCGCGGATTTCGTATTTGGCGGCGAGGGCTTTACGCTCCTCCTGGACCTCTTGCGATGGTTTGTTTTCCCTGGGGAAATCGAGCTCCACCAGGATGAGATTTTCTTTGGCGAATGTTTTAAACTCCTCTTTCTGGAGGATGTCTGCCTGAAGGCGCTTGCACCAGATACACCAATCGGAGCCGGTGAAGAGCACCATCATGTTTTTTTGGGATTCTTTGGCAGCGGCCAGCCCTTCCTTGTAATCGGTAAGCCAACCCTCTGACTCGGCGGCCCAGGCCGGAGAGGCCAGGAGCAGCGCACTGGTTATAAGAGCAAATAATTTTTTCATATTCGTATTCCGTCGGGGGCAGCTTAGCCAAAAAGGGTCCCCTGAGCAATCTAAAAATGGGGCTTCTCTATGGCTTGATGCGGCTCAAAAAAGAAGAGCCACCCACAAGCGGCGGCTCTTTATTATGAGTGATGAGTTATGAGTTTCTGATTAGAACAAAATAAATTTAGGATGCGTTGGGCTCCCCCTTGACTACCGAAACGGCATAGTCGCGGTTCATCCGCGCGATGAAGAGGACGCTGACCTTCTTGGGGCAGACCGCCTCGCAGGCGTAGGTATTGGTGCAATTGCCAAAACCTTCCTTATCCATTTGGGAGACCATGTTCCAGACGCGGCGGTCTCTTTCGGGTTTACCCTGGGGCAAAAGACCCAGATGGCTCACCTTGGCGGAGACGAAGAGCATGGCCGAAGCGTTTTTGCAGACAGCCACGCAGGCGCCGCAGCCGATGCAGGCAGCGGCATCCATGGAGAGATCGGCCGCCTGTTTGGAGATCGGCAACGCGTTGGCATCGGCCGGGTTGCCGGTATCGGCCGAGATGTAGCCGCCGGCTTCAATGATCCGGTCCAGTGCGGAGCGGTCGGTGACGAGGTCGCGCAGGACCGGGAACGGCCTGGCGCGCCACGGCTCGATGGCGATCTCATCACCATCGCTAAAGTGGCGCATATGCAGTTCGCAGACCGTTGAGCCCTGGTTGGGGCCGTGCGGCGTGCCGTTGACCACCATGGAACAGGTTCCGCAGATACCTTCGCGGCAATCGGAGTCGAACGCGATGGGGTCCTGGCCCTGCTGGATCAGCTCTTCATTGACTACGTCGAGCATTTCCAGAAAGGACATATCCGGAGAGACGTTCCTGGCCTCATAGGCCTTCATCTGGCCTTTTGATTCCAGGTCTTTTTGTTTCCAGACTTTTAATGTTAAATTCATCTTTTTGCTCATTATTTGTAGCTCCTTTGGCTCATGGTTACGACTTCATATTGGAGAGGCTCGATATGGCGGACCGGAGCCTTATCCTTGCCCTTGTATTCCCAGACGGCGACATGGGAGAAGTTCTCGTCGTCGCGTTTGGCCTCATGGTCTTCGGTCTGGTACTCCACGCGGAAGTGGCCGCCGCAAGACTCTTTGCGCTCCAGAGCGTCCTGGCAGATCAGCTCAGCCAGCTCCATATAGTCGGAGACTCGGTTGGCATGTTCAAGCGTCTGGTTGAGCTCGCCGGCACCGCCGGTGACTTTGAGGTTCTTCCAGAACTCCTCGCGGATGACGGCGATTTTCTTGATGGCCGTCTTGAGGCTCTGCTCGCTGCGGGCCATGCCGCAGTTTTCCCAGAGCAGCTTGCCCAGTTCGCGGTGGAAAGAGGTCGGCGTGCGCGAGCCCTGAATGGAGAGCAGGCGTTTGAGGTGTTCGCTCACGGCTTGCTCGGCCGCCTTGAACTCGGCGGCATCGGTGCCGGGGACGAATTTCCTGGAGGAGCCAAAGTAGTTGGCGATCGTGTAGGGCAGGACGAAGTAGCCATCGGCCAGACCTTGCATGAGCGCGCTGGCTCCGAGACGGTTGGCGCCGTGATCGGAGAAATTGGCTTCGCCCAGGACGAAGAGCCCGGGGATGGTGCTCATCAGGTTGTAATCGACCCAGAGCCCGCCCATCGTGTAATGGATGGCCGGGAAGATACGCATCGGCGCTTCATAGGCATCCTCGCCCGTGATGCGCTCGTACATTTCAAAGAGGTTGCCGTAGCGCTCTTCAATGGTTTTGCGACCCAGGCGGCCAATGGATTCCTCAAAATCAAGATAGACACCCAGACCGGAGGGGCCGACGCCGCGGCCTTCATCGCAAACCAGCTTGGCGGCGCGGGAGGTGACGTCGCGGGGAGCCAGGTTGCCGAAAGAGGGATAGCGGGTTTCCAGATAGTAATCGCGCTCGCTCTCGGGGATTTGCCCGGGGGCGCGTTTATCGCCCTTCGCCTTGGGTACCCAGACGCGGCCATCATTGCGGAGCGACTCGGACATCAGAGTCAGCTTGCTCTGGTATTCGCCGCTGACGGGGATACAGGTCGGGTGAATCTGCGTATAGCAGGGATTGGCAAAGCCGGCGCCGCGTTTGTGGGAGCGCCAGATGGCCATGGCGTTGCAGCCACGGGCCATGGTGCTCAGGTAAAAGGCATTGCCGTAACCGCCGGTGGCCAGGACGACCGCATCGGCCGCATGGGAGCTGATCTTGCCGCTCACCATGTCGCGCACGACGATCCCTTTGGCCTCGCCATTGACCAGGACCAGATCAAGCATCTCGGTGCGTGCATGGACTTTGACCTTCCCTTTGGCGACCTGGCGGCTCAGCGCCTGATAGGCACCGATGAGGAGCTGCTGACCGGTCTGACCGCGGGCATAGAAAGTACGCGAGACCTGCGCACCGCCAAAAGAGCGGTTCGCCAGGAGCCCGCCATATTCGCGGGCAAAGGGGACACCCTGGGCGACGCTTTGATCGATAATCGCGTTGCTGACCTCGGCCAGACGGTAGACGTTGGCTTCGCGGGCGCGGTAATCGCCGCCCTTGATGGTGTCATTGAAAAGACGCTGGACGCTGTCGCCATCATTGGGATAGTTCTTGGCGGCGTTGATACCGCCCTGGGCCGCTATGCTGTGGGCACGGCGTGAGCTATCCTGATAACAGAAGCAGGTGACGTTATAGCCGAGCTCACCCAGAGAGGCCGCGGCAGAGGCACCGGCCAGACCGGTCCCCACCACGATGACGCTGAATTTGCGCTTATTGGCCGGATTAACCAGGTTGCATTCCTCCTTGTAACGGCTCCACTTGCTACTGAGCGGGCCCGAAGGTGTTTTGGCATCAAGTTTCATGATAAATTTTCTCCTTTCTTAATGAGTTACTTCAGGATTCCCAGCATACAGACAATCGGGATGAGCGACATCCCCGCAAAGAGAAAGACCACGGCCGCACGGGCGGCCAGTCGGATGTAGAGCTGGTAGGTTGAGTTTCGCAGACCGAGCGACTGGAGCAGGCTCTCCAGACCGTGCCAGAGATGCAGAGAGAGGAAGCAGGTGGCCACCAGGTAGAAGAAGCCGGCGATCGGGTTGCCGATTCCGCGCAGGACGATATGGTAAACATCGGTCACTTCCTGGTCTCCGAGCATCGTCCTGGCATCGGTCAAACCCGGCCGGACGACCCCTGCCGTCAGGTCCAGAACATGCCAGATAACGAAGAAGAAGATAGCCACGCCCCCCAAGACCATCATCTTGGAGGCGAAATCCGCATAAGGGTAGGTATTCACCACATACTTGACGGGACGGGCGGAGCGGTTTTCCACCCAAAGGCTCAGGCCCACAATGATATGTACCAGGGCGATGGCCCCCAGCCCCAGCCGGTAGCCCCACAGGACGGCGAAGTTGGACTTCAGTAACACCGCATACTTGTTCAGGGCATCAGCGCCTAAAAAAAGCTGCAAGTTACCCAATAAATGCACAAACACGAAAGCCGCCAGGGCGAGTCCCGTGATTGCCATGATATATTTTCTCCCAATGGAAGACAGGAGGATAGCTTTTATGAGATTCATGCTTTTTATAGTTAGTCTCTGGAAAATAAAATACCGGCCAAACGCTTCATGCGAGTCAAAGGAATCTTTGCCAGCCCTTTATTTTTTTAGAATGGTCAGACGAGGAACCGTCAAACTTGCGTAGAGTGAAACACATTCAGAAACGAAAGACAACCAAAAAAAGCACCTTATTCACAGAGCGCCTTGCCTCCACGCCTTGCCTCGGAAATATGCGTCACCGAAAAGGGAGAGAGGGAAGTTTTAACCACAGATGACGCAGATTCACACAGATTATTTTGAAGGGGCGTATTGCCTCAGAAGTATGCGTCACCTTGAGGTATGTGGAGCATACCATTCTTAAGCATCCCACAGGGGTGCAGCAAACATGAGGTATGCGGAGCATACCATTTTTAAGCATCCTGTAGGGATGCCGGCCCATAGCCAGGGGTCTTCAGACCCCTGGTCAGGATGACAATAGTCTCCCCGCCCGACCCCGCAAGGGGTCGCATCCCTGTTGATTGAGAATCTATCGCCTTGCCTCAAAAATATGCGCACCGCAAAGGGAATGAGAGGGAAGTTTTAACCGCAGATTCCGCAGATTTACACAGATGAATGCGAGCGGTGTATTGCTTCCGATTTATCCTTTAAAAAAATCTGCGCCCATCTGCGGAATCTGCGGTTCCTCGCACTGCCTTAAAAGTTGGAAATAGAGGCGGGTTGCGGGCTAATCGAGCTCGCAGACGGGGCGCATACCGTACATTTCGTGGCGGTCTTCGGGGTGGCCGTAGCCGCGGTTGGCGGAGCGGCAACTGCGTGCGCTCACCAGCCAGCAGCCTCCGCGCAGGACGAGCGTCGTGTTGTCGCTTTCGGTGCTGTTTATGGGGTCGGTGACGGGGCTGGAGGGGTAGGGTGCGTAGGTATCGGCGCACCACTCATAGATATTGCCGTGCATATCGTAGAGGCCCCAGGCGTTGGGTTTCTTTTTGCCGACCGGGTGTGGGGTTCTTTCGGAGTTGCGTCCGTACCAGGCGGTCTCCTCCACGTTGGGGCACTGGTATTCATCGGTGATATCCTTGCCGCTGTTGAGGGCGGTTTGGGTACCGGCACGGCAGGCGTATTCCCACTCGGCTTCCGTGGGCAGGCGCCAGGTTTTACCGGTTATTCTGGAGAGCTCGCTCAGGAACTCTTCGCAATCCTCCTGGCTGAGGCTATCGGCCGGGACTTGCGGGTCGGGCTGGGCAAAGAAGGGGTGCTCATCGCCCATGACCGCTTTCCACTGGGCCTGGGTGAGCGGGTATTTGGCGATCTTGAAGCCGCGGCTCAAGGTTACCTCATGTTGGGTTTCATCGCTCAGGCGTCCCGTTTCACTTTTGGGGCTGCCCATCAGGAATTTGCCTGGGGGGATTTGGACCAGTTCGATTCCGAGCTCCTCAACGGAGACCCGTTTTTTTCTTCCGAACAGTTTTCTTAGCAGACCTTTGAATACGCTCATGTTTTTCTCCAGTAATCTTCAGTACGGCAGGTGACCGCGGCAGGTGGGGTGAAGTACTCTCGCCCCTGAGTTCATAAGGTAGCATGACTGGGGAAACTCTCAAGGTGAAAGCGGTTTTTTCTTCCGCCGTTTTTGGTTCAGGGCAGCTCGATGGTCTGGGCCGGTCTGACGAAGGCGATATATTTTTTGCGGACCGGCAGGCCGTAAATCGCCTCCAGCGCCAGCGCATAGAGATTGAGCTGCGGCGCATGGGTGAGCGCTTTTTGCGGGCACTCCCCGGCGCTGAGCCGGTCGGTCTTATAGTCGAGCACCCATATCTCTTCCTCGCCGAGCATGACCAGGTCGATGACCCCCTGGACGAGGATTGCCTCCTCGGAGTTGCGCAGAATCGGCTCAAAACCGCTCCGGACGAGCTCGGCATCCCCAAGCCGAATGGTGAAGGGGACTTCGCGCTCCACTTCTCTCCAGCGGCTGAGGAACGCTTTGGCGACGTCGCTTTGCCAGAACCGGGTGATTTGCTCGAGCATCTCCGGCTGAGCCTGTTGCAGCTCCTCCGCGCTGAGGCTGCCTGCGGCCTGCATCTTCTCCAATTGCCGGCGATGGAACTCCTGGTCCGGGCCCAGGAGCGCAAAGTCCGCAGAGAGCTCCAGCCGCTCCATGATGCGGTGGAAGAGGGTCCCTTTTTCGGCGGCATCCTCTGCCGCTCCGGTGCCGGTGGCGGAGAACTGCCAGCCTGGAGTGATCCCCCGGCGGAGCTGCTCTATTTTTTTGAGGTTGGAGACGGAGTTTTTGGCTGGGATGGCGACGACCGATTCATGCGGGTAGCGCCAGGTGTACTCCTTGCGTTTTTCGTCGCAGAGTTTGAGGAAGTTTTGGGTCAACAGTTCTTCGGGTATCTCTTTTTCCTCGCTTTTCTCCTCCTGGAGCGTCTGGCTTGAAACAGTGAGCCAGAGCTCAAGGGGCGGCTCGGTGGGAAGCGTGATTCGCCTCTGGCCATCGGTAAAGAGGCTTTCGGCATCAGCGCCGGGGAGATAGTGGGCAAGCCAGCTCAGGAACCAATCGGCATAGGAGCTCTTTTCCAGCAGGGTGCGCTCGGCGGGGAAGGGGGGCGCGGTCTCTTTTTCCGGCAGTTCCGGCGCTTTCGAGCTGAGCGAGAGGAAGAGGTAATCGCGCGCACGGGTCATCGCCACGTAGAGAATCCGCAGCTCTTCACCCAGGAGTGTGCGGGTCTCCTGTTGGGCATGGCACCAGGTGCCGAGTGTATCTTTTCTGTGGGGGAGCCCCTCCTCGGCGCTGATGCTGCGCGCCGGCAGGATGAGCCCCTGCTCTTCATTGAGTCCAAGCCCCTCTTCCAGGATGGTTTTGAGAATCCTTTTGCTCATGCCGATCAGGATGACGACCGGGTACTCAAGCCCCTTGCTCTTGTGGACGGTCCGCATCTGGACGGCGTCGCTGCCGGAGGAGGAGTTGGCGCTGGTGAACTCTTTGGGGTCCAGCTCCTGAATGTTTTTGACATATTCCAGGAAGCCATGGACGCTCTGGCGGCCGGAGGGGTCGTAACTCTGGACAAGGGAGAGGAACCGGTAGATGTTTTTTACTTTTTGATCAGGGAAGGGGAGCGCATAGAGGCACTCTTCGTAGCGGGTTTCCTCAATGATTTCCTCAAGGAGGTTTGATAGCGGCAGGTAGCGGAGGCGGCTGCGCCAGCTCAGGAACGCTGAGCGGTATTGCAGGAGCTTCTCTATCAGTTGCGGGTATTTTTCGCGGATGCCGCTTCCGTGCTCCTCTGCAGCCTGGCAGGCCTCCTCAACGGCCTCCCAGAGGCAGCCATGCGGGTAGAGCGTGCGCAGTTGGATAAATTCCAGCCGATTCACATTGAACATCGGGGAGAAGAGCAGCCCCATCAGGGGGTAGTCCTGGCGCGGGTTGTTCAGCAGGTGGATGATGTTGAGCAGGTCCATCACCTCGACGCAGTCAAAGAACGGAATGCCGGGGGCGACGATCGGGATGGAGCGCCGTTCAAACTCGCGAATGAAGAGCGCGGAGGCTTCTTCAATGCCGCCTCTGCAGAGCAGTGCGACGTCGGACCACTTCATCGGCCTCGTAGGGGGTGAGCCATCGTTTGTCCCTGCCTCCGCGGAGTCGTCTCTGACGCGGAGCGTCTCTTTGAGCTCCAGCAGCTTTTGGGCGATCAGGATGGCCTCCTTTTCCAAATCTGTCAGGTCGGCTTCCTGCTCGGGGGAGTCCTCTGTTTCTGCTTCGGCGGCTCTGTTGGCTGAGCTGGTTTTCATGTTCCAGATAAGCTGGACGCGCGGAGTCTGGGAGGGGACGGCCGGGGCGCAGGCCTCCAGGGCGGAGTCTTCGCCGAACTCCACCGAGCCGACCTGGCGTTTCATCAGGTCACGGAAAAAGAGATTGGCGAAGTTGAGGATATCGGCCTGGCTGCGGTAGTTTTTATTGAGCGGGTAGCAGCACCAGCCCTCCCGGCGGTAGGCGGCCTCCTCATACTCGCGGAAGAGGCGCGGCTCGGCCAGCCGGAAGCGGTAGATACTCTGTTTGACGTCGCCGACGATGAAGCGGTTCCGGCTGGAGAGCGCTGCAATGAGAGCATCCTGAATGCCGTCGGTATCCTGGAATTCATCAATGAAAATAAAGTGGTACTGTTGGCGCAGTGACAGGGCCAGCTCCGTTGGCTCTCCGCTTGAGGGATCACGCAGGAGCGCCAGTGCGTATTGGAGCTGGTCCGAAAAGGTGAGGCCGCCCTGGGATTCTTTTTGGCTGTTGAACTGGCTTTGGAATTCTTGCAGCAGCTCGAGGAGGAGCGATGCGAACTGGCGCGATTCATTCCAGCGGTTTTTGAGCTCCTGCCGGACCTCCGGCCAGGAGATGGGCTCCTCCTGCGGCTCAAGGCCAAAGCAATAGAGGATACTGAGGATTTTGTCGCGAATTTTGAGTTTGCTCTCAAGGCATCTGGAGCGCGGCACGGCCGCTTTGCAGAACTCCTGGAGGAGGCTCTGCTGGTTTTCCAGACTGGGTGTCTGGAGAGCGTTCCGGAGGGCGGCACGCATTTCCGGGGTTGCTTTCTTGCCCCAGATATCTTCGCCATAAGGTGCCAGAAACTGGAGGAATTGCCCCCGTTCCTCAGGCTCCGCCCCAAAGAACATCCTCTCCCATTGGGTCGGCTCTGGGGTGTTGGCCAGGCGTATTTGTTCTTCCACCCACTTTTGGGGAGAGGCGAGCGACTGGGTGTAGTAGTAGAGGCGAAAGAGCATCTTGCGGAGCTGGGACTGGCTGTTATCCAGATGGTCGCGCAGGAAGACGATGAGCGGTTCCCCCTGTTTTTGCTCACTTCTGAGTCTCTCGTCTTCTCGGTAGCGAGCCTTCATGACGATGCTGAAGGCTTCCCGCATCAGTATCTGGGAGGCTGATTCATTGAGCGCCACCGGGTGGCTGCCAAGGTTCACCCCCAACACCGGCAGGAGGTCAAAGTTCTCCCGCAGGAGCTCCAGGCAGAAGCTGTGAATCGTGCTGATACTGGCGCTCTCCAGATAGACGAGCTCATTTTCCAGTCTTCGGATTTGGGCGGTCGGGGTCGGTTCGCTTTTTTCGCGGAGCAGCTCGAGATGGTGGTTGATGCCGTCGCGGATTCGTTTTTTCATCTCGGCCGCCGCATCCTTCATGAAGGTAATCATCAGGATGTTCCGGAGGCTGGCCGGCTCCTGTTCCTGCAGGATTTTTTGCAGGCAGCGGGCGACCAGCACGGAGGTTTTGCCGCAGCCGGCTCCGGCCGATACGATGGCGTTGCCCTCTGCCTGAATCGCGTTTTGTTGTTGCTCGTTGTATTTCATGAAGACTGGAGATGAACCGGCTTAAAAAAGGAGAGAGGGACGAAGCGCAGGCTCCGCCCCTCCGGACCGAATGCGGTCTACTTCACCCGCTCGCCGTTGAGCAGTATCTGCTCAAAGTCGGCCAGAGTCGGGTTGCTCTTGAACGTCACCGCTACGCCTTCGGGCGCCTGGCAGGTGATCTTCAATGTGTTGTTGGCCTCTTTTTTCCAGCGCACACTCACCACCCCTTTGGTAGTGAGCGCTCCGCCCTCGGCCCAGTCGAGGTCATAGACCCGCGGGCTCAGATCGACCGTTGCGGCGGCCGGTGAGGTCGGGATGATGCCCAGGACCACGCGCGGCAGGAACATGCTCGGCGCGCTGGACCAGGCATGGCAATGGCTGCGCGTGGGGAACTTCGGGATGGTGGTCCCGCCGGGGAAGCTCTCCCAGACGGTTGTGGAGCCGACCTCGAGCATCGGCAGATAGTTTTTATAAATCTGCTCGATGATGACATCCTGATAGCCGAACTTCTCCAGCGTTTCATAGAGGTAGAGAACGGCAAAGGGTGAGCCGATCTTGACCATGTTGTCCGGCGGGTTCAGGACGTTGTTGAGGATCGCCTCGAAGTTTTCCTCATCGGCGATATCGTAGAGCAGCGAGAGGAAGCTCGTATGCTGGCAGATACTGGGGCTGACTTTGCCATCATTATGGATGGAGTCAGGGTAGGATTTCTTCTCTTCATCCCAGAGTTTATTGATGGCTTGGACCATGCGGCCGCGGGTGGTCCGGAGCCATTTGTCGTCCGGCGTGCCGCCGATGGCGCCCGAGAGCTTCAATGCGGCGTCGATGGCACCAACCATGAACATGCTGTTATGGGTGACGGTGCGATGGCCCTGGTCTGCGCCCGACCAGTCGAACATGTTCCAGAAGGGGCCGCTGAAGAGCCCATCCTCGTTGAGGAAGGCGGCCGTGCCTCTCAGGTTCTGGATCACGGCGGGGAAGTACTCTCTGACGAACTCTTTGTCGCCGGTCTGCCAGTAGTAATCCCAGGTGGAGATACCCCAGAGGAAGCTCCAGGCCGGCAGAAGCGTATCCCAGCAACTGGGGGTCTGGCATCCGGCGAAGGGGTAGTGCTCCAGTGATTGAGCGGTAATATTGATGCAGCGGCGTGCGAGGTCCTCGGCGCCAAAGACGCCAAAGCCAAAGAGCGCCTCGTTGCGGGCGTCGCCCACCCAGTGGGTCTGCTCATAGAGCGGGCAATCGGTATAGGTATCTTCCATGCAGAGCTTGAGCGTGCGTGTGGAGATATCCCAGATTTGGGTGAGGCGCGCATCGCTGCAGGCGAAGCTCCCCTGATAATCGACGGGGTAGGTCGATTCAATCAGGTGGAAGTTCTGGATTTCCACGGGGCCGCTCATTTCGCGCAGAGTGAGGAAGATATAGCGTCCGCTGCGGCGCTTGATGGAGACCATTTCATTGACCCCTTCTTTGGCGATGTAGCGCATTCCGTTGCGGCTCTCTCGCGGCGTCTGGATGTCGCCATCCTGGGAGATGTATTCCAGTTGGACGATGTCGAGCACCGTGCCGGCGGGGGCCTTCAGGCGGAAGGAGTAGTAGCCGCAGCTTTGCTCGCCCAGGTCGTAGCCCAGCTCCACGTCGCCGCGCGGATCGGGATAGACGGTGGTCGGCAAGGTGTGGTCGTGGATGAGGCCGCCCGGGTTCTTGACCAGCTCTCTGGCATCGGCCTGAACCACCTCTTTATCATAGAAGGGCCAGTAGAAATCCTGAAGCAGCATCTGGCTGCTGGGGTAATTGCGCAGGCGCTCGGCCTCTGCGCTGACGAAATCCTCCGCCGTTTTGATTTTGAGCATGTTGGCCACGGCTTCGGAGTAAAGTCTGTTCTTCTGGGCGATTTCCGGCTGGGGTCCGCTGTAATCGTTGGTGGCGTAATAGCACTCGGGCAAATGGATATAGGTCCACGGATTTTCGAACTGCGCCTCCAGCGGGTTGCTCAGCGTGAAGCCATCGGTATTGCCGCGGAAGCGGAGAGTTTTCTCGCGGTCGTGACCGGCGATGCCGGCCGAGAAAGCGCAGATGAGATGTTTGCCCGGCTCGAGCCTCATTTTGCCGCTGCGCTCGACGCCATCGACCGAGAGCCGGAAGCGCTCGGCACCGCGAATATCGCCCGTATGGAGATCGATATCGCAAGGCTCCTCATTTTCCAAAACGGTAATCATTCCGCCGGCCATGCTGGTCGTGTGGCTGGCTTCGATCATGCCCGGGTAGTTCTGCTGGGTTGGCTGAATGCAGAAGTTGAGTCCTTCGGCCTTGACCACGCTGGCGCCCATGAAGCGCTTGAAGAACATCGGCGTGCGGCTGAAGAGCGCCACGTCACGCGGGTTCAGGTCTTTCCAGGGGCCTCCTTCCGCCTCGAAGAGCTCGACGGCCGGGGTGAAGCTGCCGCTGTTTTCCAGCCGCGCATCGTACCACTCGCCCCCCTCCATCTGGATGCTCGCCTTGGGGGTGTTGGGAACCCATTGCGGCAGGTCGGCCGCCATCCAGGTGCCATCGGTCCCGAGGAAGGTCTCGCCATCCAGCTCCAGTTGAGCCAGTGCTCCGGCCTGCTGCGGGATGACGTGGAAGGTGCCGACGCCAAAATATTTCGCGATGATGGTGATTCTGTTTTCGGCATTCGGTTTGAGGTATTGCGCCACATCAAGCTCATCATACTGGTAATGCTCCGGCCAGGCGCGGCAGGGACCATCGGCCACCCAGGTATCATTGATGGAGAGCCGATACCAGCTATCGGCGGTGATGTAGAGCATCGCTTTCTCAAAAGCGGGGAGGGCCGCCTTTTGGGTCAGGAGAATGGTCTGGTTATAGCCGCGATAAGCGGGGACTTGCCCCTGTGCGCTCTGGGGCAGCCAAATCCACTTGGCTGAGAGCTTGGGCTGAGGTTGCTCGCGCGGCGCCTCCGTATCGGCAACCGACCGAGCGCTCATCCCCAGAGAAAAAATAACACCGAGGGCGACCGCCCCCGTGAGAAGCCTGCGGGGGCCCCATTTTTTCCAAAACAACTTGATTGAATCATTCATATCGCCGCCTTATATACCACAAGGGGGAGGGAACTTCAAACAAAAGACCAGGGCAGGGGCTGGTCCGGCAGTGACGATTTTTCTTACCTTTTCCGCTTCTTCAAACGCAGGGCGGTGAAGTAAAAGAGCGGCAGGATGAAGAGCGAACCGACGGTATACATCAGGAAGTCGCTTTTCTTGCTCGCCTCGGCGCGACTGCGGAGCTGCCTGGGGACAGGGCGTTTGCTCTCATTGAGCCATCCGGATTTCCGATAAGAACTGAGTTTGGATTGGATTGCTTCTTTTTCTATTACCCCGGCCGGCGCTCCCTCTTCCACCAGCTCATGGGCCTGTGAGAGTTTTTGGGCCGCGTTTTTGGGGTCTTTCATCTCTTCCAACGCATAGACCTCCATCAGGAGGAAGCGCACCTGGTTGCTTTGGTAATGCTCCGGGAAGGAGCTCTCTATCTTGCTTAAGAGCTCGAAACCCCAGGCCGGTTTTTGAAGCGAAAAAGCGGTTTCGGCTGCGGACTCCATCCAGAAACCGACCGGCATATGGGGGTCGGTGACCAGGTTCGAGCCGCCATAGTAGGATTGAAGGATGGCGGCGGTCTCATTGGTTTTTCCGGCGGCGAGCAATGTTTTATTGAGCTGAAAGACCGACATGTTCATCAGAAAATTCGTCTTTTGCTCATGGGCGTTTTCTTCAACCAGCCTCACGGCCTCTGACCAGAGTTCGGTTTTTGCGTACGAGTCGAGCAGAGCGGCCTCCACTCCCTGCAGGATGGGCCGGTCCTCCTCCTCCAAAAAATGTTTTCTCATTCCGGAGATGGCGATCAGGGCCAGTTCGTTGTTTAAGTTTTCCTGCATCGCTTTGGCGGCGTCAAAGCCGAAGGTGTAACCGGCGGGGTGCTTCTCTTTTTGGTTGCGGACATACTCGACGATGAGCGACTCCGCCTTTTCAAACTGATTGGACCGGAAGCAGGCGGCCGCCTCCGCCAGCAACAGATCGCCCGTCGATTGAGGGAGCTCCGGGGACGGCTCGAGGGTAACGTCATCGGCACCCGCAAAAGGCACCGAGAGCATCCAGATAAAGAAAGAGATTATGAGGCAATTGATTTTCATCGTCCAAAACTGGCACAAACTCACTTCATGAACGGTTGCATCCTTTGAGGCGGTTGTCAAATGAATTGTACTACGGCAGGGCCCCGCGCGGTGAAGTTCATTCTTGACCCCGGCCCGGGGCTGTTATTGAATCGGAGCGGTGAAAGTGAAAAACAAGATGAGTAAGAACATTCTTTTGACGGGTGGGACGCGCGGGATTGGTGCCGCGATTGCGGAGCTGCTGCTCAAGAGCGGGCATCGGGTTCTCTGTTGCGGCCGTGGTGCCGAATACGACGGACCGGCGGAGTATTTCCGCTGCGATGTCTCGCAGAGCCGGGATCGGGAGCACCTTGTGGAAGAAGCGCTCCGGCGGATGGGCAGTATTGACGTTTTGGTCAACAATGCCGGAGTGGCGCCGGAGGTGCGTGCCGATTTGCTTGAGGCGAGCGAGGAGAGTTTTGAGCGGGTGATGGCGATCAACCTCAAGGGGCCCTTTTTCCTGACTCAAAAAGTGGCGCAGGCGATGGCGGCCGCTCCGGCTGCCCCGGGGAGAATGGTGATCAATATCGGCTCCATCTCCGCCGAGGTGGCCAGCGTCAACCGTGGCGATTACTGCATGAGCAAGGCGGCCGTGGCAATGGCGACCCAGCTCTGGGCGGTGCGGTTGGCCGAGTTTGGCGTCGCGGTTTATGAGATTCGTCCCGGGGTGATCCGCACCGATATGACGCGCGGGGTGAAGAGCCGCTATGACGCCCTGATTGAAGGCGGCCTGACGCTTCAGCCGCGCTGGGGGGAGCCCGAGGATGTGGCGCGGGCGGTCCGGATGCTGGTGGCGGAGGATTTGCCGTATTCGACGGGGCAGGTGCTTTACGTGGATGGCGGGATGTGCGTCCGGCGGCTCTAAGCGGCGTGATGTTGCGTTTTGGCTCTATTTGCATTAAACTTGGCGCCGTTTGTGGAGAGAAGAGTAAAAACGTCGCAGCCTGCGGCCTCTTCGCATAAAATCAGAAAAACCAATAGTGCACAAAGCTTCTTTTCATACGCTGGTCATCGGCTCGGGCGCGGCCGGTCTGGCTTGCGCCTGCCGTCTGCATGAGGGGGGGATTGAGTCGGTGGCTCTCCTGACCGAGGGGCTCCATTGTGGCACCTCCATCAATACCGGCAGCGATAAGCAGACCTATTACAAGCTGGGGCTTTCAGGCGAGACGCCCGATTCGCCCGTGCTTCTGGCACGGACGCTTTTTGAAGGAGGCTCCGCCGATGGCGATGTCGCTTTTGCCGAGGCGGCCTGCTCGGCTCGTGCTTTTCTGAAGCTGGTGGAGCTGGGGGTTCCCTTCCCGCGGGACCGCTATGGCTCCTACCCGGGCTACCGGACCGATCATGACCCGGTGGGCCGCGCGACAAGCACCGGCCCCTATACTTCGCAGGCGATGTGCCGCGCCTGGCAGACGGAGCTCCGGCGCCGGCAGCTACAGGTTCTGGAGGGGCGTCGCGTGGTCTCGCTTCTCGTGCAAGAGGGGCGCGTATTGGGGGCGCGTGCCTGGAATGAGGCCGAGCAATCCTGGGAGGTTTATGCGGCGCAGAATGTCGTCTATGCGGTCGGCGGCCCGGGGGCGCTTTACCGGAGCAGCGTTTATCCGCAGTTGCAGACCGGGGGAATCGGCCCTGCCCTGCGTGCGGGGGCGCTGGCGCAGAGCCTGCCTGAGTCTCAGTTCGGGATGGCTTCCACGAAGTTTCGCTGGAACGTCTCGGGCTCCTATATGCAGGTGGTGCCGCGGATGATTTCCCGTGCCGCCGATGGCTTGAGCGATGAGCGGGAGTTCCTCAGAGACTATCTTCCCGATCCCGGCGAGCTTTATTCTCTCCTGTTCCTTAAAGGATATCAGTGGCCTTTCGATGTGAGCAGGGCTCGAAGCGGCTCTTCGCAGATTGATCTCTGGGTTTATGAGGAGACGGTTCTCAAGGGGCGGCGCGTCTTCCTGGATTATAGGGTCGAGCCCTCCGGTTTCTCGCTGGAGCGGTTGAGCGCAGAGGCGCTCGATTACCTCAAGCGCTCCGGTATCCGCTCCGAGCTTCACCGGACCCCGCTGGAGCGGCTCCGGCAATTGAACCCGGCCGCCATTGAGCTCTATGCAAACAACGGGATAGAGCTGGCCGCTGAACCGCTGGAGATAGCGGTCTCTTTTCAGCATAACAATGGGGGGCTCTCGGGCAATCTCTGGTGGGAGTCTCCGGCGCTGTCTCATTTTTTCCCGATCGGTGAAGCCAATGGCTCCCACGGCGTTCGGCGGCCGGGCGGCTCGGCTCTGAATGCGGGTCAGGTCGGGGCGTTGCGCGCCGCCGAGTATATCGGCGCCCGTTATCGGGCCGAGGAGAATCTGGAACCCCTATTTGAAGAGGCGCTCAAGGCCGATGCGCCGCGCTGGGAGAAGTTCAGCGCTCAAAGCGATGCGGGCTGGGAGGATGAACGGCGAGAGCTCCAGGAGCGGATGAGCCGAGTGGCCGCTCATATCCGCGATGAAGAGCTTTTGCGTGAAGCAATCCCCGCCGCCTGGGGGCAATTGGAGCGGATTGAGCGCAGAGGCGGGAGGCTCCAGAGTCTCATCAATCTGGACCTGGCACTGACTCAGGCCGTGTATCTGGAGGCGATGCTCTATCAATCGGTTTCGGGGGTCGGCTCCCGCGGCTCGGCCCAGCTCCGACGTGAAGGGAAAATTTTGCCTGAAGACGAAGCGTTCAGAGGCCGAGTTCTGGAGAGCCGCTACCTGGGGGGCCGGCAGAGTGAGCACCGGTGGCGTCCCGTGAGGCCGCTGCCCAGTGGCGAGAGCTGGTTTGAAAGCGCCTGGGCCGATTTTGAAGCCGGCAAAATTTATCAGAAAGAGAATGGAACCGTATAAGAAAATTACCGAACTCAAATCAGCCGAGGCCTTCCACGATTTCGTGAAGAGCTCGGGCTGGAACCTCCCGTGCGATGCCGCGGGGCTTGAAGCTTTTTCACGGCCGCTGGAGCACCGAGGCGGGCGAATCGGTAACCGCTGGGCGATTCTCCCGATGGAGGGGTGGGATTGTGAGCCCGACGGCAACCCCTCCGAGCTGACGGCCCGACGCTGGGGACGCTTTGCGACGAGCGGCGCCAAGCTGATTTACGGAACCGAAGCGGCGGCGGTGATGCACGAAGGCCGCAGCAATACGCGCCAGCTCTGGATTGCGCCGCATACCTATGACCGCATCGCGCGGCAGTTGGAGGCGATGCGCAAAGCTCACGCACGGCGCTTTGGCAGCGCCGATGATTTCAGGCTCGGGCTTCAATTGACTCACTCGGGCCGCTACTCGCACCCCAACGACGATATGCAGCTCGAGTCGCGCATCGCGTGGCATCATCCGCTCCTGGATAAAAAATTCCGGAATGGCCCCAAAGATATCGCGAGCGATGACGAGCTGCGCAGGATTATTGAGCGCTTCATCGAGGCGGCACGGCTGGCGGAGCGGGCCGGCTTTGACTTTGTGGATATCAAACATGCTCATGGATACCTGGCCCATGAACTCTTGAGCGCCGTGGAGCGGCCGGGCCCCTTTGGCGGCAGCTTTGAAAACAGGACCTACTTTTTCAGGGAGCTCTGCGACGGCGTCCGGAGCGCGACGACGGCTCTGGAGCTCTCCCTGCGGCTCTCGCTGGCCGATTTTATCCCGTTCGAGAAAAACAGCGAAGGGGTCGGCACTCCGGCAGAGTGGCCCGAGGATAAACCTTACCCGTACGCTTTTGGAGGCGACGGCACCGGACTGGGCTGGAATCTGGAAGAGCCGGTTGCATTCCTGCGGCTGGCCCGGAAGTTTGGGGTGAGCCTTATCTGTGCCACGCTGGGGAGTCCCTACTACTGTCCGCACATCCAGCGGCCGGCCTACTATCCGGTCTCCGATGGATATCTGCCGCCGGAGCATCCCTTGCGGAGTGTGGCACGGCACATAGAGACCGCTGCCGAGCTGAAGAGGCTTTGCCCGGAGCTCAAAATCGTCGGCTCGGGCTATACCTGCCTGCAGGAATACCTGCCGCTGGTTGGTGCCAGCGTGCTGGAGGCGGGGCAGGCGGATTTTATCGGTATTGGCCGGATGGTGCTTTCCTATCCCGATATCTGCGCCGATGTTCTGGAAGGTGCTCCGTTGAAGACTCAATGTATCTGCCGGACGCTGGGCGAGTGTACCACCGCGCCGCGGGCGGGGATGGTCTCGGGCTGCTACCCGCTGGACCCGTTTTACAAAGAGCGGCCGGAAGCGAAAACGCTCCGCGAGCTCAAAAAAGAACGACGGAAAACCAAATAACAAAAAGTCAGGAGAGAAAAAACGACTATATCTATGGATAGTTTAAAACCATCATTCCCCGATTTGAAGTCACGCATCATACCGGTTCTGGTTCTGGATGACGTTACCACGGGGCTCAAAATGTGCGAGCTGCTCTGCCAAAACGGACTCCCCGTGGCCGAGTTCACTTTTCGCACTCCGGAGGCGGCGGAGCTCATCACCGAGGCGGTCGAGCGCTTCCCCGAGATGCTGATCGGCGCCGGGACGGTCTTGAACCTGACAGACCTGGAGCGAGCCCTCAATGCCGGTGCCAAGTTCGGCGTGGCTCCCGGCTTCAACCCGCAAGTGGTCCAGACCGCAATTGCGCGGAACTTCCCGTTCGCCCCGGGGGTCTGCACTCCGAGCGATCTGGAGCAGGCGGCCGGGCTCGGTTGCCGCGTCTTCAAGTTTTTTCCGGCTGAAGCGGTCGGGGGCATCCCTTTCCTGCAGGCGATCATTGCGCCCTATCGGCACCTGGGGGTTCAGTTCGTCCCGACCGGCGGATTGACGCCCGAGAACGCAAAGGAATATCTGAAAATACCGGAGGTGATCTCCATTGGCGGCACCTGGCTTGGGAAAGATATTCCCGACTGGGAGAAGGTGGCCCGCGCGATTCGCCAGGCGGTGGAAGCCGTCGAAGAGGTTCAGGAATAGGAGAGAGAAAAAATATCCGATGTCATCCTTTTTACGGGAAACACCGGATATTTTGTTATTCCACCGGCGGCTGACTCAGGGGATTTCCACCAGAATCAGGCGGTCAACCCAGAGATTGCCTGCGGCTTCATTTTTGGCCGGAGCCACGTAGATATAGATATCGGGGTCGAGCTCGGCCTCCAGTATCTTGATGGTCTTGTAGGTTTTGCCGGCGATATCGCTGGCTTTCCCGGCGATGCTTTGGCTTTGGCGCGTGAGGGTGTTGTAGGTACCGGCGGTGAAGGCGTTGCCCTCGGCGGCGTTATCGCAGCGCAGCTCGGCATAGACTTCATATTTACCCCGCGGCGCGCTCTGGAATTGCACGGCCCACTCGGAGGTAGTATTGGGGAGCCGCGCCGCCCGGCCGCCGTCGGCTTCGGCATCGCTATCCGAGAAAACATAGAGACCCGGGCCGCACATGCACTGCTCGGCTGAAATGGCGAACCAGTTCTGGCTGCCAATGAAGTCGGGTTTGGGGCCGGTGCTCGAAAAAATACGGTTCAGCCGCTCAATATCGCCGCGCACTCTCTCCTCGGTCATACCGCTCTCGCTGAAGATGCGCGTGCCGGCTTTGCGAGAGGCTTCGAAGGCCTGGCTGATGAGCGCTTTGCGGTCGATTTTTTCCAGGCTCTTCATGTTGAAGGTTTCGGGCCGCTCGAGCATCGCGAAGGTGATCGGCAGCGCGGCGAACTCCACACGCTCCCTGTACTTCGGCTCACTGGCGACCTTCTCTTTGGCTTTTTCAAAAGCGTTCCAGGCGGCGACGAGTTTCTCATCGCTCAGCCACTGGAGGGTGGAGCTTTGGTAGCAGATCAGTTTAAACTCCGGGTGCCCGGCGATGGCGCTCTTCATCAGGGCCAGATATTCGGCCACGTGCGGAGCCGCCGGACCGTAGAAGCCCTCCAGGAATTCCTGAATGATCTTGTTTTCATCCTGCTCGGGGTTCCACATCAGTTTGCTCAGGAGGTAGGCGCGCAGCTCCGGCAGGTCGGCGATCTTTGAGGGGCCGACGGAGCCCTGCTCGAAGATGCCGCGCACACGGTGAGCAATCAGGAAGCGGATATCGGCGGCCAGGTACTCCCAGTTGGGGTGGGGGATATAGTACTTGGTGAAGTTGGTGACGTAGTTCCAGACGAAGAGGAGCGGCGCCACCTTGCTCCAGGCGCGGACATCATCGGCAAAAGCGCGGTTGCTCTCAGAGTCAAGCGGACGGCCAAAGTCGCACTCAATGCTGCAGAGGCGGATCATCACGTTTTTGTGCGGGAAGATGCTCTTGGGTGCGGCGCGGGTATACTGATAGGCGAGAGTCTCCACCATCACGTTGGGGAACTCCTCCTCAATGGCGCGGGCGACGTAATTGACCAGGTCGATCAGCAGGTCCGATTGATTGCCATGCTCTTTGGCGAAGGCCTCGCATTTTTCACACTGGCAGTAGCGGTAGTTATCGTTCTGGCTCAGGTCGAGCACTCGCGTGTCGGGCTCTTGGCGCAGGCGCTTCAAGATTTCCGCCAGCAGCGCTTTCCTCATCTCTTCATTGGTGAGGCAGAGCTGGGTATAGGCATCGCTGCGCTTGCCATCGATCCAGGAATACCACTCCGGATGCTCCGAATAGTGCTTGCTCACCGGAAGGTAAAGGTTGAAGGTATGGCAGAAGCCATGAATCGGCAAGTGACCGCCCCACTCCTCGGGGATGTTGAAGAAGTGGCCGTTATTGCGGGTACGGACGGAGAACTGCGGATTGTTTTGGAGCATATCATAGAAGCCCTCACGGTAGAAGAGGGTCGGCGCGTAACGGTGGTTCACCTTGGGGAGCTCCAGCGTTTTCTTCTCGGGCACGTCGGTTGCCTCCGGACTCCAGAAGCGGACTCCGAACTCCGCCTCCAGCAGCTCATACACCGCATAGAGAGTGCCGCGCGGGCGCTCACCGGTAAGAACCAGGTCTTTACCAACCGTCTTCAAGAGAATTTCATCAGCTTTGAAGGCGGAGAAATCAAGTCCGCCCAATGCGTCGCTCGCTTCGGCGGATTGACCTACCAGTATGGAAGGAGCGGAGCCCTTCTCATGAACAATCGGCAGCGTCACGCCGGTGATCCGGGCCAGGAAGCTCTGGAGCTCCGCGGCCGCGGTCGCCTCCGAAGAGGTCGCCTCGCCGGAGAGGAATATCCGGTAATCGGATTCGCCCTCCTCAATCAACGCGGCGTGCGCCTGTAGAGCCAGGAGCGCCCAGGCGGCGCAGCAGAGAAAGAGTTTGGGCAGGTATGTCATTCGTTTCATCATTTTTAATTCGGGTTTTCGTTTTCAGTTTGGGGAGAGGGTTGCAGACTCTCGGTAAAATTTTTCAAAGTCTCCCAGTATATCTCGCCGGCCCACTCCACGACATGGGCATGGTCAGCCCCCGGCACCCAGCAGTGCCGCTTGGGCTCATTGGCCCGTTTGTAGAGCTTGCGGCCATGGCTGAAGGGGACCACCTCATCGCGCTCGCCATGGAAGAAAAGGACCGGGCACCGGATTTTCGAGATGCGGCGAATATTGGGGAAAGCGTCAAAGGGGAGAATCCTGACGCGGGTGACCACCCGGGTGACGCTGGTGAAGCCGCACTCGATCACCAGCCCGCCCGCCGGGTATTTCCGGGCCAGATAACAGGAGGGGCCGCTGCCGATGGAGCGCCCGTAAATAATGATATCCTCCGGCGCGACTCCCGCCTCCTCCGTCAAATAGCGCCAGGCGGCCTCCGCGGCCGCATAGACGCTCCGTTCGCTTGGGCGCCCCGTGCTCAAGCCGTAGCCCGGGTAGTCATAGGCCAGGACTGAATAGCCGTTTTCCTGGTAGAGTGAGAGCATGGAGGAGCGGTCCCAGATATCTTCGCCGTTGCCGTGGCTGTAGAGCAGCGTCTTGGCGTTGCCGGCCGCCTTGAGGTGAAGGGCTGATATCTGGTTGCCATCACTGGCGGTGAGCTCGATCAACTGCCTCTTGAAAGGCTCCGAGCTGCGCAGGGACGGCGGGTGAAACATCAGCGCGTTTAAAAAAAGATAGCTTCCCATGAGAATCAATAAATAAAAGAGTACAGCCAGCCTGCCTATATACAGGAGGTGCTTCTGAAAAAGGGAAAGACCCGACCGCGGCTCGGCCCGTTTTTTCCAGAACCTGACTCTCATCGTTGAAAGACTCCTTCAATACCCAAAAGCGGAGGGTCATGCTCCGGCGGTTTTTTCTCTTCTCTCATTGCCCAAACAAACAGTTCACATCGCTCAGGATAAACCCAAGAAGGCTTTTTATCAACCCGTAAGAGAGAAAAAGAGAAGTTTTCCGAGATTTCAGCCCCGAATACAAAAAAAGACCACCCCAGTTCACGAGGAACCGGGGTGGCTTTGTAAAAATTACCTTTGCTTTACGTCAGCGAATTAGTCGCGGCGACGGAAGAGCAACAGGCTGCTCAGACCGAGAACGCCCAGAGCAATGGTGGTCGGCTCAGGAATGACGCTGTAAGCATCCACACCAAAGTTGGCAACGTT